>JANPCT010001002.1:0-3615 GCA_031431095.1 Acidobacteriota bacterium
CCCTCTCCAAGTACTGGGGCTACACGTCCTTTCGCCCGCTGCAGCGTGCAGCCATGGCGGCGATCCTCGACGGCCGGGATTCGGTTGTCGTGCTGCCGACCGGCGGCGGCAAATCGCTCTGTTTCCAGGCCCCGGCGCTGGTCCGCGGCGGCCTCGGCCTGGTGATCTCACCGCTGATTTCACTGATGAAGGACCAGGTCGACACGCTGGTGCAGAACGGCGTCGACGCGGCCTGTTACAACAGTTCGCTGGCCTCGGACCGCAAGGCGTCGGTCATGGCGGGGTTGCGTGAAGGGCGCTTCTCCCTCCTCTATGTGTCGCCGGAACGGCTCGCCGGCGATGGCAGCGAGGGCTTCCTCCAGAAGGTCGGCAAGGTTTCCTACATCGCGATCGACGAGGCGCACTGCATCAGTCAGTGGGGCCATGATTTCCGCCCCGAGTACCGCCAGATTGGCGCGCTGCGCTCGCGCTATCCCGGCGTCAGCCTGCACGCCTTCACCGCGACGGCGACCGCACGCGTACGGCGCGACATCGCGTCCCAGCTGGAGCTGCGCGATGCCGTCGAGCTCGTCGGGTCGTTCGACCGTCCGAATCTCCTCTACCGGGTGCTGCCGCGCGCCACCCTGAAAAAGCAGCTGCAGGAGATCCTGGCGCGCCATCGCGGCAACGCCGGCATCATCTACTGCACGTCGCGCAAGGAAGTCGATGCGTTGGCGGCGTGGCTGTCGTCCACCGGTCTGCGGGCGCTGCCGTATCACGCCGGCCTGGACGATGGCGAGCGGCATCGCAACCAGGACGCATTCATCAACGAAGACGCCGACGTGATGGTGGCGACGGTCGCGTTCGGAATGGGCATCGACCGATCCAATGTCCGCTTCGTGATTCATGTCGGGGCGCCGCAGTCGCTCGAACACTACCAGCAGGAGTCCGGCCGCGCCGGACGCGACGGCCTCGAGGCGGAGTGCGTGCTCGTCTACTCCGGCGCCGATTTCCTGAAATGGCGGGTCATGCTCGAACGAAGCGGCGAGCTGACGGATGCACGACGGTCACTGCTGCGCGACATGGAGCGCTACGCGTCGGGTGTCGGCTGCCGCCATCGGCATCTCGTCTCGTACTTCGGACAGGCGTTCGACAAGGCGGATTGCGGCGCCTGCGACTATTGCCTGGGGGAGCTCGAGGCGGTCGGCGACGGAGTCGTCATTGCGCGCAAGATCCTGTCGTGCGTGGCGCGCGTCGGGCAGCGCTTCGGCGCCGCGCATGTCGCCAACATTCTCAACGGCAGCGAGAGCGACCAGGTGACACGGCGCGGACACCAGCAGCTCAGCACCTTTGGCCTGTTGAAGGACGCGCCGGTCTCCGAGATCCGCGGCTACATCGAGCAGATCAGCGCCGAGGGGCTGCTGCGCCAGACAGACGATCAGTATCCGGTGCTGGCCCTGACCGAGGCCGGCGTGGCGCTGCTGAAGGACGCCTCCGTGCGGCCTGATCTCGCGCTCGCGCGGCAGCGTCGCGTGACGAAGGACCGCCGCACCGAGCGCGCCCGTCCCCACACCGAGGCGTGGCAGGACGTCGATCACGACCTGTTCGATCGTCTGCGTGCGGTCCGGCTCCGCATCGCGCGGGAGCGCGGCGTCCCGCCATACGTCATTTTCCACGACACCACCCTGCGCGAGCTCGCCCGGATCAAGCCGCGTCATGTGTCGGATCTGCAGACGGTCAAGGGTATCGGCGCCCGCAAGGCCGAGCAGCTCGGCGCTGCCTTCCTCGACGAGATCCGCAGCTACGTCGCACAGACCTGATCCACCCCGGCCGCCGCGCTACTTCAGGTACACTACAGGCCGTTTCTGTCAGTAAGGAGACCCTGCCGGATGAACGCTTTTGCTCTGCGCGCAGCCACCGTGGCGGCGGTCGGGACCGCAATGTTCTGGGCGCCTCTGCGCGCCCAGGACCGCCTCAAGTCGATGCCTGGCTACGACCAGTATCAGAAGAACTCGCGTGAGATCCCCGGCTCGGTGAAGCTCGGATCGATCAGCGCGCAGTGGAAAGACGACGGTTCATCGTTCGAGTACGCCTGGGACGGCAAGCGCTATCGTTACGAGATCGCCGCGCACCAGGCGACGGTGGTCGGCGACGCCCCGACGGGTGCGGCTGCCGGCGCCGGCGGACGCGGTCGCGGCGGCCAGGCCGGACAGCCCGCCCGCGGCCGGCAGTTCGACTTCGCCGAGTCGCCCGACAAGAAGCACAAGGCGTTCTACAAGGACCGCAACGTGTGGCTCAGCGCCGCCGACGGCTCGAATGAGATCCAGCTGACCACCGACGGCAGCGAAAAGGATCGCGTCAAGTACGGCACGGCGAGCTGGGTCTACGGAGAGGAGCTCGCGCAGCGGACGGCGATGTGGTGGTCGCCTGACAGCCGGATGCTCGGTTTTTACCGCTTCGACGAAAAGCCGGTGCCCGATTTCTACCTGCAGATGAATCAGACGCAGGTGCAGGACACGCTCGACATCGAAGCGTATCCGAAGCCGGGTAAACCCAATCCGATCGTGGACCTCTTCGTCTACGACGTGGCCGCCAGGCAGTCGTTGAAGATCGACGTGCGCGACGGCAAGCCCTTCGACAACACCAACATCGGGCACTATGTCTACAACGTGGCGTGGTCGCCCGATGGCCAGGACATCCTCCTGAACCGCACCAATCGCAAGCAGAACGTGCTGGAGCTCGCGGCGTGCAGCCCCGAGACCGGGAAGTGCCGCGCCATCGTCCACGAGGAGTGGCCGACCGGCTGGATCGAGAACCGCCCGGAGATGCGCTTTCTCAAGGACGGCAAGCGCTTCATCTGGGAATCCCAGCGCAGCGGCTTCAAGAACTTCTACCTCTACGATCTGAGCGGCAAGCTGATCACGCCGCTCTCCGCCCTGACGGCGCACGAGGCGGAGAACATCGTGTTCGTCGACGAAGCGCGCAACCTCCTGTTCTACACGGCGCGCGACGGCGACAACTTCCTGAAGCTGCAGCTCCACCGCGTCGGCCTCGACGGCAAGAACGACAAGCGTCTCACCGACCCCGGCTTCACGCACTCCATCAGCGCGTCCCCCGACGGCAAGTTCTTCGTCGATATTGCGCAGACGCACGACACGCCGCCGGTCTCGCGGTTGATCGACAGCGATGGCAAGCTCGTCTCTGAGCTGGCGAAGAGCGACACGACGAAGTTCGATCAACTCGGCCTGAAGAAGGTCGAGATGTTCACCTACACCGCGGCGGACGGCAAGACCAAGCTCCACGGGCTGATTCATTTCCCGTCGAACTTCGATGCCGCGAAGAACTACCCGTCGCTGGCCGGCGTCTATGGCGGGCCGGCGTCCGCCTCGACCAGCGAGCGCTTCCAGACGCCGAACCCGCTCACCGAGTACGGCTTCCTCGTCCTGCAGCTCGATTCACGCGCCGTGCCGGGCATGGGGAAGCGGACGCTCGACCAGATCTACCTGAAGCTCGGGCAGGTCGAGATGGACGATATGACGGAGGGAGTCAAGACTCTCTTCAACCGTCCGTACTTCGACAAGAACCGCGTCGGGATCCACGGTTCGTCGTACGGCGGCTACAGCGCCGCGATGGCGA
>JANPCT010001003.1:0-1970 GCA_031431095.1 Acidobacteriota bacterium
CCGTTCTCGGCGCTCGGCTTCAAGATCATGACCGACCCGTTCGTCGGCCAGCTCACCTTCATCCGCGTTTATTCGGGGGTGCTGCAGGCGGGTTCGACGATCTACAACTCGACCAAGCAACGCACCGAGCGCGTCGGCCGCCTCCTGAAGATGCACGCCAACAAGCGTGAGGAAATCAAGGAGGTCTACGCGGGCGACATCGCGGCAGCCGTCGGGCTGAAGCAGGTCAGCACCGGCGACACGCTGTGCGACGAGAAGAAGCCCGTCGTCCTCGAGTCGATGGACTTCCCCGAGCCGGTCATCTCGCTGGCGATCGAGCCGAAGACCAAGGCCGACCAGGAGAAGCTCGGCCAGGGCCTCGGCAAGCTGATGAACGAAGACCCGACGTTCCGGGTCAAGACCGATCAGGCCACCGGCGAAGTCGTCATCGCCGGCATGGGCGAGCTGCACCTCGAGATTATCGTCGACCGGCTCAAGCGCGAGTTCGGCGTCGAGGCGAGCGTCGGCCGTCCGCAAGTCGCCTATAAGGAAACGCTCACCCGCCCGGCCGACGGCGAGATGAAGTACGCCAAGCAGACGGGCGGCCGCGGTCAGTACGGCCACGTCAAGATCCACCTGTTCCCAGGCGAGCCGGGCACGGGCTACATCTTCGAGAACGAGACCACACAGGGCTCGATTCCGAAGGAGTTCATCAAGCCGATCGACGAAGGCATCAAGGAAGCGCTCACCCGCGGGGTGCTCGCGGGCTACCCGGTGGACGACGTCCGCATCGAGCTGTACGACGGTTCGTACCACGACGTCGACTCCTCCGAAATGGCGTTCAAGATCGCCGGGTCGATGGCGTTCCAGGATGCGGCCAAGAAGGCGAAGCCGGTGCTGCTCGAGCCCGTCATGCGCGTCGAGGTCGTGGTGCCGAAGGAACACATGGGCGACGTCATGGGCAACCTCTCCAGCCGACGTGGGCAAATCCAGTCCCAGGAAGATCGCGGCGGCACCCAGATCATCAACGCCCGTGTGCCGTTGTCGGAGATGTTCGGCTACGCGACCGACCTCCGCTCGCGCACGCAGGGACGCGCCACCTACTCGATGCACTTCGATCGCTACGAGCAGGCGCCGAATCACGTGAGCGAGGAAGTTGTCGCTCGAGTTCAGGGGAAGACGTAAATGGCCTCACCTTTCAGCGACAAGATCCGCATCCGGCTCAAGGCTTACGACAGCCGGGTGCTCGATCAGTCGACGACGGAGATCGTGGACACGGCGCGGCGCACCGGCGCGCGCCTGGCCGGGCCGATCCCGCTGCCGACCGAGAAGAACAAGTGGACGGTGCTGCGCTCGCCGCACGTCGACAAGAAGTCGCGTGAGCAGTTCGAGCTGCGCACCCACAAGCGGCTGATCGACATTTTCGAGCCGACCCCGCAGACGGTCGACGCGCTGATGAAGCTGGATCTGCCGGCTGGCGTCGACGTCGAGATCAAGGCGTTCGGGAAAGAACATAAATAGCTGGAAGCTGGAAGCTGACACATGGTTACAGGAATCATCGCGAGAAAACTCGGCATGACGCAGGTGTTCGCCGCGGACGGCAGCGTCACGCCGGCGACCCTGATCAAGGCCGGTCCGTGCGTGGTGCTGCAGGCGAAGGGCGCGCAGACCGACGGCTACGAGGCCGTGCAGCTCGGGTTCGTCGAGGACAAGCCGGCGCGCGTGAACAAGGCGCTCGCCGGGCATTACAAGAAGGCCGGCAACGTGCCGCCGACGCGCATGCGCCGCGAAGTCAAGGTGACGCCGGGGCCGGCGGGTGAAGTCCCGCTGAAGACGGGCGACCAGGTTCTCGCCACGGGCGTGTTCACCGATGGTGAACGGGTTGATGTCATCGGCATCAGCCGCGGCAAGGGATTCCAGGGCGTCATGAAGCGCCACAATTTCGCCGGCGGCGCCGCGACCCACGGGTCGATGTTCCACCGCGCGCCCGG
>JANPCT010001004.1:0-1514 GCA_031431095.1 Acidobacteriota bacterium
CCGCAAGCCCGGCGCGCGCGCCCTCTTCGAGAATCCTGTCGAGCGCCCCGGGGCGGTCGCACACCCGGTGCGTTTCGCCGCGCCATGGCCCTTCGGCGGCGAACCGCAGCAGGTGCGGGTCCGTGGCGATCGGCAGCGACAGATTCGCGGCAAGGGCGTCCATCACGTGCTCGCGGCCGACACCGGTGAGATCGAACGCCTCGGCGGCGCGGACGGCGTCGGCGGGGAGCCCGACGCGGTTGAAAAACCGCGCCCGGTAGTCGGGGCCCAGCAGGGCGAACAGGATGTCACGCCGGGCGTCCATATCGTGCGCCACCAGGAGCAGCTCCCGGAATCCAGGCTGCCCGAGGTTTTCCGACAGCAACTCGATATAGCGGCGGCCCAGATCCTGGCGCGCCGGCGGAGCGATCGCCGCGGCGCCGCGAATCAGGTTCCACAGCTCCGCGGTCGCGCGCTGCAGCACGACGGCATTGCTCAGCGGTGCGCCGAGGAGCCGCCAGATGGCGCCGTGCTTCACGCGGCGGCGTGCCGGTGCGCGCCACGCATCGAGCGCGAGCCCGGCCGCGAGTGCGCCAATCGCCACCAGCAGACAGAACACAATCAAGCCGGGGATGATGGTCGGCAGCGCCGCCGGCGCGAACAACGCATCGAGCGTGCGCGCGTAGCCCGAGGTCACCGCGGTTGACGCGCCGCGAAGGCTGACGAGAAAAAGCACCATCGCGATCACCGCCGCGACGACGCCGAGACCGAAGAGCACGAGGGGGACGGCAAGGAGCCCGGCCGCCGCCACCATTGCCCACCCGGCAACTCGCAGCGGCGTCCGCCAGCGATACGCCCGGGCGATGCCCTCCTGCTTCCACAGCCCCTCGCGATCCCACAGGCGCTGTCCGCCGTCCACCGCGGCGAACATCGCGCCGATCGCGCCGATGCCACGCCCCGCGACGAGGTCGATCCGGACGCCTGCCTCGTGCAGCGCGCGCAGCACGCCCGCGTGGTACGCGCCTGCGGTGCCGGTGCCGGTCAGCACGAGCGCGGTGCGCAGCCGCGTCGAGTACGGGCGATCCGGTGAATCTGACGTGATCACATGAGAGGCCGGCGGACCATCATCGATTTTGATTGGCGGCTTCGGTGTCGTGAATGGTGGCGAGCTTCATCAGCTCGAAGCGGCGTTCGCTGCCGTCGGGACGCGTCACCAGGATGTCGTCCCCTTCTTCCTTGTTCAGCAGGGCGCGGCCGATCGGCGATGCCGTCGAGATCAGCCCGTCGTCGACATTGGCGTCTTCCGGCATGACCAGCTGGTAGACGATGGTCTGCCCGCCCTCGTCCTTGAGGGTGACGGTCGAACCGAAGCCGACCTTGCCGTGGGGAATCTTCTCCAGGTTCATCAACTGGATCTGACTCACCCGCATCTGCAGCATGCTGATCCGCGACTCGACCAGGCGCTGGCGTTCCTTCGCCGCCTGGTACTCCGCGTTCTCCCTGAGGTCGCCCAGCTCGCGCGCGCGCTTGATCTC
>JANPCT010001005.1:0-3702 GCA_031431095.1 Acidobacteriota bacterium
GGGGACGCCGCCAGACGCGGGGAGCGGGCGAGGCAAACCGCCTTGAACCGCGATATAGTCCGCCCCATATGGATGCACTCGAGCTATGGTCGATGCTCTTCGTTTTCATGCTGGCAACGTTTGTCGGGTTTCAGGTCATTCAGAACGTCTCCCGGCTGCTCCACACCCCATTGATGTCGCTGACCAACGCGATCTCGGCGATTGCCGTGGTCGGGTCGATCCTCATCGCGGGTGAGCGGTCCTCGGACCTGACGACGATACTGGGCACGATCGCCGTCGCGGCGTCGATGACCAACATCGTCAGCGGCTTCCTCATCACCGATCGCATGCTCAAGATGTTCCGCGAGAAGACGCCGGTCGCGAAGCAGCCGGAGCGCTCGCGATGAACGTGCATCTCATTCAGTTCAGCTATTTCGTCGCCGCGGTCCTCTTCATCCTGTCGTTGCGCTGGCTCAATCATCCGCGCACGGCGCGCCGCGGCGTCGCCGCCGGGGTCGCCGGCATGGCGGCCGCCATCGTCGGCACGCTGCTGGCGCCCGAGATCGTCGAGTATCAGTGGATCATCGGCGGGCTGGTCGTCGGGACGGTCGTCGGGATTCCGCTGTCGCGCGTGGCGCTGACCGCCGTACCGCAGCGGACCGCCCTGTCGCATGCCTTTGGCGGCCTTGCCGCCGGCCTTGTCGGAACCGCCAAGTACATCATGTGGCTGCAGCACGGCGAGCTGACGACGTTTCGCGTGTCGGCGATCGTGCTCGAGGTGATCCTCGGCTTTTTGACCTTCACTGGCAGCCTCATGGCCGCCGGCAAGCTCATGGAGATCGTGCCGACGCGCCCGATCACGTATCGCAACCAGAACCTCGTCAATCTCCTGCTCCTGGCGGTGGCGGTCGTCGCCGGCATCTACCTGGCGGCCGTGAACCCCAGCTACTGGCCGGCGTACGTCGCCATTGTCGTGCTGTCGCTCGCCTTCGGCGTGCTGCTGATCATCCCCATTGGCGGCGCCGACATGCCGACCGTCATCTCCCTTTTGAATTCGTACGCCGGACTCTCGGCGGTGGCGATGGGCTTCGTTCTGGAGAACAAACTGCTCATCATCGCCGGCGCGCTCGACGGGTCATCGGGGCTGATTCTGTCCGTCATCATGTGCAAGGCGATGAATCGATCGTTCACGAACGTCCTGTTCGGGGCCTTCGGTCAGGTGCAGGCGGCCGCCGCCGCGGGCGAGGCCAAATCCGTCAAGAGCGCCACGCCGCAGGACGTCGCGGATCTCCTCATCAACGCGGACCGCGTCGTCATCATCCCCGGCTATGGGATGGCGGTCGCGCAGGCCCAGCATCGTGTGCACGAGCTCTACGATCAGCTGACCAGGCGGGGGGTGGACGTGAAGTTCGCCATCCATCCGGTCGCCGGGCGCATGCCCGGGCACATGAACGTGCTGCTTGCCGAAGCGGAGATCCCCTACGAGGCGCTCGTCGAGATGGACGACATCAATCCGGAAATGCCCCAGACCGACGTCTGCCTCGTCGTCGGCGCCAACGACGTGGTCAATCCTGCCGCCCGGCACGAGCAGAACAGCCCCCTCATCGGCATGCCGATCATCGACGCCGACAAAGCCAAGACGGTCATCGCGATCAAGCGATCCATGAACCCCGGGTTTGCCGGGATCGAGAACGAACTGTATTACGACGAGAAGACCCTGATGGCGTTCGGCGACGCCAAGCAGGTGCTCGGCGATGTCGTCAAGGCGGTGTCAGGCGACGGCGGCGGACATTGATTGGCCCTCCGCATCACCCCGGTGCGGGCGCGCCGCGGATCGCGATGACCACAGCTCGACAACGATTGCGCAGGGCGCGAATGTTGCACTCGCAGTGCAGCCATGGCGAAATCCAAGAAGAACGCGACCGCGCGTTCACCGAAGAAAGCAGTTACTCGAAAGCCCGAAGCGCGCGCGACGATGAGCGGGCCCGCGGTCCCTTCGATCAGCCCCGATACAACGGATGACCTCGCCGCGAAGGTAGCAGGTACCGAAAAGCTCGCCGCGAGCTTCCCCTATAACGCCACCAAGCCGCTCGAGTACGGTCCCGACGCCGCCCTCCACCTTCCGGCTGGCGCCGCGCGCAAGCCGCACGATCCCATCGTCGGCGCCAGCACCGTCACCGAGAGGAACGGGTCGGACAAAGTGGGCAGCGGCGGACCCTCGATCGGTATCAACAAGACCATCGCGCCGCTCGACCGGGTGCGCGTGGACTCGTCCGGCCGACGCCTCACCACGAATCAAGGCGTCCCCGTCGGGGACAACCAGAGTTCACTGAAGGCCGGCCTGCGCGGTCCGACGCTGCTCGAAGACTTCATCCTCCGCGAGAAGATCACCCATTTCGACCACGAGCGAATCCCCGAACGGATCGTGCACGCGCGTGGCTCTGCCGCTCACGGGTATTTCGAGTGTTTCGAGTCGCTCGAACAGTACACGCGGGCGTCACTGTTCGCGGAAGCGCGCAAACGCACGCCGGTCTTCGTTCGCTTTTCAACCGTGCTCGGCGAGCGCGGGTCCACCGATACCGCGCGCGACGTGCGTGGCTTCGCGGTCAAGTTCTACACCGACGAAGGCAACTGGGACCTCGTCGGTAACAACATGCCGGTGTTCTTCATCCAGGATGCGATGAAGTTCCCCGACCTCGTCCACGCGGCGAAGCCCGAGCCGCATTTCGCGATGCCGCAGGCGGGGACCGCACACGACACGTTCTGGGACTTTGCGTCGCTGATGCCGGAAATCACCCACATGCTGATGTGGGCGATGTCGGACCGCGCCATCCCGCGCAGCTACCGGACGATGCAGGGGTTCGGTGTCCATACTTTCCGGTTGGTCAACGCCGCGGGCGAGTCGCGATTCGTCAAGTTCCACTGGACACCCGCAGCCGGCACGCACTCCCTCGTCTGGGACGAAGCGGTGAAAATTTCCGGCGCCGATCCGGATTTCCACCGCCGCGACTTGTGGGAGGCCATCGAGTCGGGCGCCTATCCGGAATACGAGCTCGGACTGCAAATCTTCACTGAGGAGGACGCGGAACGCTTCACGTTCGATGTGCTCGACGCGACGAAGCTGATTCCCGAAGAGCTCGTCCCTGTCGTCCCGGTCGGGCGCCTCGTCCTCAACCGTAACCCCGACAACTTCTTTGCCGAGACCGAGCAGGTCGCCTTCTGCACGGCCCACGTCGTTCCCGGCATCGACTTCTCGAACGATCCGCTGCTCGCCGGGCGCATCCACTCATACGTCGACACTCAGATCTCGCGCCTCGGCGGTGCGAACTTTCACGAGATCCCGATCAACGCGCCGATCGCGCAGGTCCACAACAACCAGCGCGACGGCACGCACCGCCAGGCGATCCATCGGGGGCGCGTGTCCTACGAGCCGAACTCGCTCGGGGGCGGCTGTCCGTTCCAGGCCGGGGCGGCGGGGTTCGTATCGTTTCCGGAGCCGCGGCAGGAAGACGATCACAAGGTGCGCGGCAAACCGGAACGGTTCGCCGACCACTACACGCAGGCGACGCTCTTCTGGAAAAGCCAGACGCCGATCGAGCAGGCCCACATCATCAACGCCTTCCGCTTCGAGCTGTCGCGCGTGCAGACACCCTCCATTCGCGAGCGGATGGTGTCGGGCCTGATGAACGTTGCGCCAGAGCTCGCGGAAACCGTCGCGCAGGG
>JANPCT010001006.1:0-3568 GCA_031431095.1 Acidobacteriota bacterium
GCCCCCGCCATCAGGTTCCAGCCGTCGCGCGTCACGAAGCCGGCCCCCTGCTTCTCGAGAATCCCCTGTCCGACCAGGTGCGCCGTCGGCTCGGTGATGAAGGCGATGCGGTTCCAGTACTCCTTGGGAAACGCGCGCGCGGTGTAGAGGTAGTGGCCGGCCGCCGCGGTGTAGCCGCCCTGGACGTCGACCTGGCGGATGTAGGGCGTCGTATGATGCACCGCGTAGAACGCCGCCGAGCTCTGGTAGCCGGGTCCGACGCCGCGGCCGGTGGACGGTCCGCCGGGCAGACCCTGCAGCCCTTCGAAATACCGGTTCGGGATCGCGACGTAGAAGCTCGGATCGTTGTTCGCCGTCGACCCGAACACGTCGAACGTCTCGGAGAAACCGAGCCCCCATGTGTTGTTCGTCGAGCCGGTCACCTGCTCGAAGCCGGTGACGCCGTCCGGCTTGAAGCGGAACGCCGCCTGCGCGAACTCGAACTTCTTGCCGCCCACCTCTCCGTTGAAACCCGAGTACCCGACGACGCCCCAGATGTGGTTGTCGGGCGCGTACTGGAGGTTCGACGCGACGGCGTGCGTGTCCCGCGTGCCCCACCCGGTATGCAGGATCTCGCGGACGTCCGCCTTGTCGTTGCCGTTGGTGTCTTTCAGGAACAGCGTGTGCGGCGGCTGCGTGACGATGACGCCGTCGTTGGCGAACGCCAGGCTGGTCGGGATGTTCAGCTTGTCGGCGAACACCGTGACCTTGTCGGCGCGCCCGTCGCCGTTGGTGTCCTCGAGGATTTTGATCCTGTCGTTCCCCGGGTGCCCGTTGAGCGGCTCGTTCGGATAGTCGACGGTCTCGATGACCCAGAGGCGGCCGCGCTCGTCGAACGAGAACGCGATCGGCTTGAGGATGTCCGGCTCGCTGGCGAAGAGCTCGAGGTGGAACTCGCCGGGCACCTGGATGAACTTCATCGAGTCCCGGGCGCTGAAGGGCAGCTGGAACTTCGGCGCCGGGTTGCGGTTCTCGTAGTTCGGTACGGCGAAGCCGTCGGCGTACTCCACCTCCGGCATCTTCGCCTGCCGCCAGGCGGTGCGCGCCGCGTCGTCCACCGCCCACACCGTGCCGCGCTCCACCAGCGACTGGAACCCCGGCACGTTCCACGTGCGCTCGTCATGGCCGAACGCGGTGTAGAACACCCGACCCTTGCCGTGCGTGCGGACCCAGGTGTACGGCTCGCGTCCCTTGTCGTCGACGCGCTCCATCAGCACGACGCGATCGACGGGGTTGTGCCTGGTGTGGACGTAGGTTTCGTCCCACGGCGTCGTGAAATTCTTGAAGCCCTTCATGATCGGATGCTCGGGCTGCACTACCTCCGCGCTGAACTCGCCCGTCCCGTGGCTCTTGAACTGGCCGCCGACGAGCGCGATGAAGGGCTCAGAGTTCTGGAACATGAACGACGCGCAGTGGAGCACGACCAGACCCTTGCCGCCGGCGACGAAATCGAGCAGCGCCTTCTCCTGCTCGGGCGTGATTGTCGTGTGGTTGGCGTAGAGCATCAGCGCGTCGTAATCGGCGAGGGTCTCGGCGACGAGCGCCTCGGCGGGCGTATTGACGTGAGTGATCTGGATGCCCGTGCGCGCGAGCGCCGGCGCGATCGCCTTGTAGAACGCGGCCGAGTTGTGGTGCTGCTGGTCCTGGCCGAGCAACAGGACTTTGAGCGGCCGGAACGAATTGGCAGTCCCCTGCTTCGACGCCGGCGGTCCGCCCGGCCGCGACTGCGCGCGCATCGAGAACGGCGCGAGGGCGATCACCGCTGCGGCGACTCCCGCGTACGCCAGGCGCGCCCACTGTGCTCTGCGTGTCATTGCTCAGCGCCTTTCGTCTTTACCCGCCGGCCCGGGCCGGCCGCGGCTCGGTTGGCGCGGCGTCGATGTGCACCGTCTTGTAGCCGCCGATCGCCTTGAAGTAGAGGAGCAGCAGCAGATAGATGCCGGCCATCACGGCGGGAATGAACGCATCCGCCTTCAGCGTCTCGCGGTCACCGACGATGCTGGCGTCGGCCACCATCTGCTGGTCCGGCGTTTTCGCCGCGGTCGTCTGCGCCGCCGACAGCTTCGTGCCGTCGAGCCCGGTGGTTTCGGCGAAGAAGAGGAACCGGCTCGGAACCGGCGCCTTGTATTGCTCGTACACCGCCGGTGCCGTCGTCATGAGGTGCTCGGCAGTGAACCGGTCCTTGGCGTAGCCGAGACCCGGCCCGCCAATCAGCCCGGCCGACATCATGCCGATACCGCCCATGATCGACATCGCGATCGCTCCCGTGCGCGGGAATCGGTCCCCCACCACGGCCAGCATCGTCGGCCAGAAGAACGTCTTGCCGATCGCGTAGACGGCGAGGGCGATCATCGCGCCGGCAAACGTTTCGATGCCGCTGACCAGGCGCAGACCGACGGCGCCGAGCACGGCACAGATCACCAGCAAGCCGATCGGCGAAAGCTTCAGGTTCCGCTCGATGAAGGCGGCGCAGAAGCGCAGCGAGAACATCAGCAGCGACGTGAACACGAAGAGCATCTTTCCCTGCGATGGGGTCAGGATGTTGCCGGTGATGTTCTGGATCCAGCCGTCGGTGCCGAGCTCCACCGCGCCGACCAGCGCGTGCGTCACGAAGAGCACGAACAGCAGCATCGAGCCAATCGAGAAATTGGTCTTGAGCGCAACGATTAGCAGGAGGACCCCCGCCGTCGCCCAGGCGAGCAGGCTCCACGTCGTAGACATGAAGAACGCATTGCCGGTGAAGAAGGCCAGAATCGACCCGAGTTGATCCTTGAAGAACAAGCCGATCAGGACGCAGGCGACGAGCGCCCCGAGAATCCCGACCTCCTGCAGCATCTGACCGACGCTGAGCCCCTTGGCCGACGCCTCGGATTTCGGAAACTTCTGACCGAAGAACGCGATGCCGTAGAGGACCGTTGGCACGAGGAACAGGCCCAGCTGCAACTTCCAGCTCACCTGCATGCCGTCGCCGAGAATCCACCCGACGAGCCCGCCGAGCACCAGGCCCGCCGGCCAGCTGGCGTGGAGGATATTCAGGTAGTGTGTCCGGTTGTTCGGGAACAGCGTCGAGACGAGCGGGTTCGCCACCGCCTCCAGCGTGCCGTTCGCCAGCGCGAAGACGAACGTTCCCAGATACAGGAA
This sequence comes from Acidobacteriota bacterium, assembly GCA_031431095.1. Classification (GTDB taxonomy): domain Bacteria; phylum Acidobacteriota; class Vicinamibacteria; order Vicinamibacterales; family 2-12-FULL-66-21; genus JAICSD01. The sequence continues at coordinate 3,181 of JANPCT010001006.1, forward strand.
CAGGTACGCGGTGGACTGTGCCTGTCCCTTGGTGGCGGCAAACGTGATGAACGCCGACAGGATGTGAAACAGGAACGCGGCGGCGACCAGCTTGCCGTAGCCCACCCGATCGACGACGACGCCGCCGATGATGATGCCGAAGCAGAAGCCGGTGAACCCGGCGCCGCTGATGGCGCCGAGCTGCGCGCCGGTGAACCCGAAGTCGGCCGCCCAGGTGGCCAGGATGCCGCCGCGAATGCCGAAGCCGATGCCGGTGGCGAGAATCGCCAGGTATCCTGCCAAGATCAGTATCGTTGAGTTCTACGCAATCGGGTAGTTGCTGAAAGATCGTTTGGTGATTGCCATCCTTGTCGAGTCCGACGACAATTCGGCGCTCCTAGTCTAGTCG
>JANPCT010001007.1:0-2862 GCA_031431095.1 Acidobacteriota bacterium
CATGGCCCGAACCCCCGCCCGCAATCCAGACGTTCGCGGCGATCGGATGACGGTCGATCACGAAGTGAGAATCCGGTGAGGCTTCGTATTGACAGACTTCCGATCCAAGGAGCGGCGCATGTGCCAGCGATGGAAAGCGCAATGCGAGAAACGCGCGCGCTGAGGCGATGCCGGCCGGGGTGGCATCTCGGGCGCCGTCAGTGGGATCGAAGCGAGGTCCCGGCGTATCGTCGGCCAGCTTGAAGCCGCGATTCGCGTTGCCCGGTATGCCGTAGATCAACCGGTCGCGGTAGTCGACCCAGACCGGCATCGCCGGATCGAGGAACCGGGTATCGCCGGCCGGCGTACCGAAATAGTAGACCTCCTGCCGCGTGGGAGTGATGCGTGCCCCCACCGCATCTGGAAACACACGCCCCAGCCACGGTCCGCAGGCGAACACAAAGGCGTCGGCTTCAAGTGAGCCGCCCCCTTCCAGACCGACGTGCCGGACGGGTGTTCCGGTCGCCTGCACCGGCACCTGGACCGACCCCTGGCGGTAGGTCCCCCCTTCTGCCAGAAACCGCTCGAGCACGTGTTCGCAGGCCCGCCGCGCGAACAGATAGCCGGCTTCCGGCTCCCACAGCGCGGACTTGATGGTGTCGTCGAACGCGATCTGCGGAAAGCGCTTGGCGGCCGCCTTCGGCGTCAGCTCCTCGATCGGAAGCTTCTCCGCCCGCAGCGTCGCCGCCGACGCCCGTCCGAACGCATCGTCGGTCCCGAACATCCACAAGGCGCCAGTCTTGCGGAAAAAGCCGCGCTGCCAGGCCGCGTCGTGCGCGCGCCACAATTGCATCGCGCGAGCCGCCATCTTCGTGTAGACCGTGCGGGCGCCGTAGGTCGCGCGGATGACCCGCGTCTCTCCGCCGGAGCTGGCGCGCGAGTTACCGGGTCCCCATGCATCGACGAGCGTGACACGCGCGCCGCGCCGCCGCAGCTCGAGCGCCGTCCAGCCGCCGAACGCGCCGGCGCCGATGACGGCGATGTGCCGGCCTCCGCCGGTCTGCTCGACGCCGTCGACTCCGGCCGCCGTCGCCATCATCGGGAGGAGCACGGATGCTTTCAGGATCTCTCGACGGCTCGCCATCCGGCTATGGCGGCGTGCCGGCTCTGGGCTTCACACCGCTCGTGGCGGCGAGAAACTTCGCGACGTCGTTCTTGAGTGCCTTGTGCGCGGACGGACGGGTGTACATCATGTGTCCGCCCTCGTAGTAGGAGAACGACACGCGGTCGGTGAACGTCCGGTCGTAGCCGAGATGCCAGAAGTTGATCTCGGAGCCCATGAAGACGGTGGCCATGTCGTAGTAGCCGCAGATCACGTGCACTTTCAGGAACGGGTTGCGCGCCATCGTCTGGCGCAGCGGCTCGGTCATGTCCATGTAGGCGTTCTGCACGTAGGTCCACGGACGCACGTTGCCCGACGTGTCGTAGTGAATGTCGCTTTCCCACTTGAGATCGTTCCTGACGTAGTCGCTGAACATCGCCGTGTAGGCGCCCTGGAGCGCGGTGTTCGACGGATCGAACTCCTGCGCATCGCCGGCGGCGTCGGCGTCGGTCGCGGTGTAGCGGCTGTCCAGCCGTCCGACGACGAGACGCCGGTCGCGAAGGAGCTCCTTGCGGAAGCGTCCGGGTTCGATGCGCAGGTTGGCGCGCTCGACGTACTCGGGCGAGAGCCCGGTCAGCCGCGCGATTTTCTGCGCCGACGCCTTGCGTTCGGCGTCGCCGAGGGAATTGCCTTTCAGCAGCGTCGTGGCGTACTCGCCCGTCGCGAACGCGCGCGCTTCGTCGGCGATGCGCTTGATGTCCTTCGCCTGGAGATCCGCGGCGAGACGCTTGTGGAACCACGCCGTCGTGACATAGGTCGGGAAGTACGAGACGTAGGCGACGTCGTTCTGCGGCGCTGTCAGGATCGTCTGGTAAGACAGGAGCGAGGAGAGGAGCACGATCCCGTTCAGCTCGATGCCGTGACGCACCTGCAGTTCCTGCGACAGCCCGGCGGAGCGGATGGTGCCGTAGCTCTCGCCGATCAGGAACTTTGGCGACGGCCAGCGGCTCGAGGCCTTCAGGTATTCGTTGATGAAGTCGCCGAAGGCGCGGAGGTCACCCTGCTGTCCGTGAAATTGCGCGGCCGGTACACCGGACACGACGCGGCTGTAGCCGGTCGAGATCGCATCGACGAAGACGAGATCGGTCGCGTCAATCAGCGAGTTCTCGTTATCGACCAGCCGGTAGGGCGGCGCCGGCTGGAACCCTTCGCTCGCCATCTCGACGCGCTTCGGTGCGAATGAGCCCATGTGCAGCCACACCGTCGCCGCGCCGGGGCCGCCGTTGTAGAGGAACGACACCGGACGCGTCTTCACGTCCTCGCCGTCCTTGGTGTAGGCCACGAAAAACATGCGCGCCGCGACCTTGCCGTCTTCTGTGCGAATCGGCAGCGTGCCGGTAGTCGCCGTGTAGCGGATCTCGCGGCCGTCGAGCCGCACGGTATGGGACGTGGTGGAAGTCTTCTCTTCCGCGGGACCCGCCGTCTGCTGGGCGGCGGCCGGAGCGGCGAAGAGCGCAAGGAGGAGGGGGACGGCGACGGCAGATCGCACAAACATGGAGCGGATGATACACCGGGGGTCCAGCGGTCCGGTGGACCTGGGTGTCGTCACGTCACGTCACGCCTCGCCACGTCGCGCTAGCGAGCAAGCCACGCGCCCCGGCGGGAGCCGGCGTAGCGGCGACCGAGGGCGCGTATCGGGGAGTCCGAGGGGCGAAGCCCCAGGGAGAAAACTAGAAATAGAACATGAAGCCGAGCAGCAGCTGGCGCGCCGGGGACGCAGA
>JANPCT010001008.1:0-3414 GCA_031431095.1 Acidobacteriota bacterium
CAAATGCGGGATACTCTCCAATGAGTCATGTCCGAGTTCATCTTTGTCTCCGCCGCCGCCGCGCCTGACGCGGGCGACAGCATCGCGAAACAGACCGCCATGACGCTGGCGCGTCTCGACGAGCGGCTTCGCGCCGGGGGCTCGACGCTCGCCGACGCCGTGGTCGTGACCGTGTACTTGCGCCGCGCCGCCGATTTCGCCGCGATGAATGACGAGTATCGCCGGGCGTGGAAAGCCGTCCCGCCGACCCGCACGACGGTCGTCGTCGAGCCGCTCACTCGTGGCGCACTGGTGGAGATGTCCGCGGTCGCGGTGCGCGCGGGCGCTGATCGCCGCGCCATCCATCCGGCCTCGTGGATGGCATCGCCAAATCCGTATTCTTACTGCCTCCGCTCCGGCGACACGCTGTTCATGTCGGGATTGATTGCGCGCAACGGCAAGGACAACAGCGTCGTGCCGGGCGACGTGACGACGCAGACTCGCGCGGTGATGGAGAATGCCCGGGAGCTGCTCGAAGCCGCCGGCCTCAGCTTCCCCCACGTCGTCAGCGCGCGCGTCTTTCTGCCAGACTTGCAGGACTTCGCGGCCATGAACCGCGTCTACCAGGAGTATGTCGGCGCCGACCGCCCGGCGCGCGCCACCGTCGGTGCCAGCCTGACGAGCCAGGCCTACAACGTCGAAATGACGTTCATCGCGTCTTCCGCGTCGAGAGAATCGATTGAGATTGCCGCCCAGCCGAACCCGAATCTCAGCGCCGCGGTTCGCAGCGGACCGTCGCTGTTCGTCTCCGGCATGCTCGCCGAGGGTGACGCGCTGAAGGGCGATGGCGCGGTCCAGACTCGCAATATTTTCGAGCACCTCGACCGCGTGCTGACGAAAGCGGGGTTGGCGCGGCCCGACGTCCGCGAGCTGCTGGTGTACGTGACCGACGACGACGGGGCCGCGCCTGCCACGACCGAATGCAGGGAGGCCTTTGGCGCGAAGGTGGCAGTGACCGTGGTGAAGGCCGCACTGGTTCAGGCCGGCGCACGAGTCGAGATCATGGCCTACGCGGAGCGCGCATGAGCCGGCTGCGGATCGGGATTTCGTCGTGCCTGCTCGGCGACGAAGTCCGGTTCGACGGAGGCCACAAGCGCGACAGCTTTCTCACCGGCACGCTGGCGCCGTTCGTCGAGTGGGTGCGGGTCTGCCCCGAGGTTGAAATCGGACTCGGCATCCCGCGCGAGACGCTACGGTTGGTGCGCGTCGGCGATGACAGCCGGATGATCACCACGCGCAGCGGCATCGATCACACCGAAAAAATGCGCGCCTACGCGGCCCGGCGCACGAAGCAGCTCGCCGCCATGGGGCTGCGCGGCTACGTGCTGAAGAAGGATTCACCCAGTTGCGGCATGGAGCGGGTGAAGGTCTACGAGAACGGCGCCGCGGCGCGCACTGGAGTCGGAACCTACGCCGAGGTGCTGCTGGCGCGCTTTCCCTCGCTTCCGATCGAAGAAGAAGGCCGGCTGTGCGATCCGGTCCTGCGTGAGAATTTCATCGAGCGCGTGTTCGCCTACGATCGGCTGCGCGCATTGCTCGACGGCCGCTGGACGCTCGGCGCTCTTGTCGCATTCCACACCGCGCACAAGATGGCGCTGCTGGCGCACTCGATGAGCGCGTACCAGGCGCTCGGCCGCCTCGTTGCCGGAGGCAAGGCGCTACCGCGCGCGGAACTGCAGCGGCAATACGAGGAAGGCTTCATGTCGACACTGGCGCGGCGCGCGACGACCAAGCGCCATAGCAACGTGCTGATGCACATGGCGGGACACTTGAAAAACCTGGTGGACGCGGGCTCGAAAAAGGAGCTGGCCGACGCGATCGAGGCATACCGCGGCGGCCTCGTGCCGCTCGTCGTGCCGCTCACCCTGCTGCGGCATTACGTGCGGGTGCATGCGATCAGCTATCTGGCAGGGCAGACTTACCTGGATCCGCACCCGCGCGAGCTCATGCTGCGCAACCACGTCTGACGCCGCACCGCGAGACCGTCGGCTCCGCGGCCGTGGCTGGGATGGGTAGATGGCTACCCAGTCTCGCCCCCAACCAGCGGTTGCCGATGAGTCTTTTAGCCCACGCGCTCTCGCAAACCTCCTTAATCGATTGAAAGTCGCTCCGGTTTCCTGGCACTCGCGTTGCCTCACCCGGCGCGTGAGACGAAGCGTGCTGGTTGCGGGTGTCCTGTTGAGCTCGGTAATGGTGTGGACCATTGCGGTCGTCAGCGTCCGGGCGTCGTGGCTGCTGACGAGCACGCTTGGCAAGGCGGCCAGCCTGGCGGAAATCGGCGCGCACCCGCAGAGCACCGTCGTCTACGACCGGCAAGGGCGTCCGGTGTTTTCTTTCTTTCTCGAGCAGCGGGTGGATGTGACGCTGGACCGTGTGTCGCCTCACATGATCGACGCGCTGCTGGCGGTGGAGGATCGCCGCTTCTACGCGCACCGCGGCATCGACGGCCGCCGCATTGTCAAGGCGGCGTGGCGCAACTGGCGCGCCGGCCGCATCGTCGAAGGCGGCAGCACTTTGACGCAGCAGTTGGCGCGGCTGGAGCAGCTCACGCCGGCGCGGACGTTGTCGCGGAAAATCTACGAGGCGGCGATTGCCATTCGCCTCGAAGAGCGCTATTCGAAGCCGCAGATCCTGCATGCCTACTTGAATGCCGTGTACTTCGGCGATGGTTACCACGGCGTCGAAGCCGCGTCGCGTGGATATTTCGGCAAGCCCGCGGCGGATCTGGAACCGCACGAGGCGGCGCTGCTGGCCGCGCTGGTGCGCTCGCCGCGCGGCTACTCGCCGTCGGCAAATCCGGCGCGCGCCCTGGCGCGCAGGAATCTCGTGCTGCGCCTGATGCGTGACACCGGGCGGATTGACGAGGCGGTGTATCGCTCCTCGCTCGACATGCCGCTTCGCGGCACCAGCGCGTCCGCTTCACTCGTTGCCTCCGGCGCCACGTGCGGACGGTACTTCGAGGAAGAGGTCCGACGGCAGCTGGTGACGCGTTTCGGCGGTCGGCAGGTGCTGCAGGGCGGCCTGCGCGTGTACACGGGCTACGACCGCGACATGCAGTGCGCAGCGGAGAAGACAATCACTTCGCGGATCGCGCAGATCGTGAAGATGAGGAAGGCGGCGCGCGATCTGGAAGGGAGCCTGGTTGCACTGGATCCGGCTTCGGGTGAAGTGCGCGCGCTCGTCGGCGGCCGGGACTTCGGCGCAACGAGCTTCATCCGGGCGACGCAGGCGCGGCGCCAGCCCGGCTCGGCATTCAAGCCGATCATCTACGCCGCCGCGCTCGAACGCGGCATGGCGCCGGGGTCGATGCTGCACCACCTCGACGAGCCGATCATGACCGACAGCGGCCCGTGGCTTCCCGGCGGCGAGCATGAG
>JANPCT010001009.1:0-2166 GCA_031431095.1 Acidobacteriota bacterium
CTTCCATCCGACCTCCGGCAAGCCGAAGTTCGACCGCAACCAGTTCGGCTTCGTCTTCGGCGGGCCCATCCTGCGCAACCGCACGTTCTTCTTCACCGACTACGAGGGGTTCCGACAGACGACGAAGGTGCCGACGTTTGCCAGCATTCCTACGGTGGCGATGCGCGGCGGCGCCCTCGGCAAGGCGATCTTCAATCCGCTGACGGGCGAGACCTATGCCGACGGGGTGATCCCCGCGAGCGCGATCACACCCTTTGCGCGCAAGGTGCTGGCCGGACTGCCCGCGCCGACGCGAGCGGGCATTTCAAACAACTTCGATTCGCTGCCGACAGGCACCAACCGCAACAACAAGTTCGACATCAAGATCGATCACCAGTTCAGCACGCGCATGACCGCGTTCGGCCGCGTCAGCCATCGCAAGGCGAATAACTTGGAGCCCTCGCCGATTCCGGGGGAGACCGGCAGCCCGAGCAACAACCAGTTGCACGTACTCAACGAACAGATCGCCGGCGGCATCACCTTCTCGCCGACCACGAGTTCGCTGTTCGAGTTCCGGCTCGGCTGGTCGCGTACCGAGGCCGGCAAGGAGCCGCCGGGCGTCGGCGGGCCTGGCATGCTCGAGCTATACGGCATTCCCGGCCTGCCCACTGATCCGCGCTTCGCGGGTGGACTGACCGAGCAGAGCGTCACCGGCTTCACCAGCTGGGGCCGGCAGAACAGCAATCCCCAGTTCCAGGATCCGTCCGTATTCAATCCGCGCATCAACTACTCGTGGATCATGGGCCGCCAGAGCTTCAAGACCGGGTACGAATACCAGGCAATCAACACGCAGATCGACGACTTCAACCCGAAGTACGGCCGCGATGGCTACGGCAATCAGTTCACGCGGCCGGCCGGCGCGGCGGCGGATCCGGCGACCTACAACCTTGCGGACTTCATGCTCGGGCTGCGCAGCTCGTACTCGATCATCACGCCGTTCCTCGCCAACCTGCGCCAGCGGATGCAGTTCGGCTACCTGCAGGACGACATCAAGCTCAGCTCGAAGCTGACCCTCAACGCCGGCCTGCGCTACGAGTACGCGACGCCGCAGTATGAGAAGGACAACTTCCTCACCAACTTCGATCCCTCGACCAACTCGCTGATCGGCGCGAAGAACGGATCGATCTACGACCGCGCGCTCGTGAACCCGGATCGCAACAACTTCGCGCCGCGTCTCGGTGCGGCGTGGGCGGTGGACGACAAGACTGTCGTGCGCGGCGGCTACGGGATCAGCTACATTCACTTCAACCGGCTGGGCGGCGAGAACCTGCTCTCCTTCAACGGCCCGCACATCGTGGGACTGAACATCAGCCAGACCATCAACCAGCCGTTGTGCGTCGGCAACGCCAACCCCAGCACCTGCTTCCGGACGACGCAGACGGGCTATCCCGAGGGCTACAACACGCCCGCCAGCTTCAACCCACTGAACGTGCGCGTGAATTACATCCCGCGCGACACGCCGACCGGCAACGTCGCGAGCTGGCATGCGTCGGTGCAGCGCGAGGTCCTGCGCAACCTGCTGGTCGACGTCGGCTACGTCGGCAACCGCACCCGCGATATCCTGATCCTCGGCGACTTCAACCAGGCGCGGCCCAACGCCGCGGGTGAGAGCACGGCGCTGCAGGCACGGCGTCCGATCCAGGGCTTCCAGGAAATCCAGGCGGCCTTCGCCGGCGGCAAGGGTGACTACCGCGCGCTACAGATCAAGGTGGAGCGGCGCTATTCGCGCGGTCTCTACCTCCTCAATTCCTTCACCTACTCTCGCGCGCGCGATAACGCGTCGGGCCACCTCGAGACCCAGAACGGCGACAACAGCCGCGTCAACTACCGCAATCTCGATGCGGAGTTCGGCGTCTCCGGCTACGATCAGCCGCTCAATAACACGACGAGCGTCGTCTGGGAACTGCCGTTCGGCAAGGGCCGCCGGTTCGCCTCGAGCATGAACCCGGTAATGGAAGGATTCCTCGGCGGCTGGCGCATCGTCGGCATCAACATCGCGGCGAGCGGCGTCCCCATCAACCTGTCGTACTCGCCCACCGCGGCGTTCAGCGTCGGCGGCGGCGCGACCTACAGGCCCAATCTGACGGGAGATCCCCTGACCCCGGGCGGCGGCGTCGCCAACTATCT
>JANPCT010001010.1:0-2737 GCA_031431095.1 Acidobacteriota bacterium
GCGAGCAGCCCGGCGATGTCGAGGCTCCGGTGTATTGCCCAGCGGTACTCTCCGCGGAAGAACAAGGCGTGCCGATCGCGGAAGCGGTACGACGGATAGGCGCGCAGGAAATCCGACCCGCCGAGCGTGGGCATCAGGAAAAACGGCACCGATCGCAGATCGTCTGACAAAGACAGCCACGCCTGCGCCGACACGTCGATCACCCCGCGGCCGCCGTGCGTCGGGATCAGTTGTTGCGCCGCGCCCTCGACGCGCCCGAACGGATCCTGCCCATCGCGCACGTCGTTGAACGAGCGAATGGTCCCCTCGAGGAGATGACCGGACCGGCTATAGTTGGGCGACGTCCGGGAGTCCATTGCGGCAGAAAAGTAGGCGTGCGTGTACCACGGGTTCGTCCCGAGTCCCGGCAACGGGGGCACCTCCGACAGCGATTGGCGTTCCGCCAGGTCGATGCGACCGCCGCTGGTTTCGTATTTTTCAAGGCCGAACCCCGCACCGATCCGCAGCCTCGGCGCGACCTGCATGCGCAGCTGCGCGCTGCCTTCCGTTTTCCGTTCTGCGTAGTCGACGGACAGGTTCGGTGCGTCCGGCCCGAGGCGGAATACTTTCAGCGTCGGCGCATCCTGCCACCGGATGCGGCTGACGATCGACGCCCGATCGCCCCAGAAGTTTCGCGTGTCGTAGCGTGCCTGCACGACGCTGAACTTCTTGACTGAATACACCGCCTTGATCTGCGAGTAGGTCCCGTCGTCCCACTTGTGGCTGAACGCCGGCCCGAGCGCGATGCCCGATCCTGTCTTGATCCCGCCAAACACCACGGCCCAGTGCTTCGTCAGGTGCAGGCCGCCGCCCTGGTCCGGCTCTTTGATGCGATCGAGAAGTTTTGTCGGATCCTTGGGCGGCTCCGGCGCGGGTTGTGTCGGGGCCTGTGCCAGCGCCGTCGCGGCGCACCCGGCGACCAGAATCAGGAAGGAGATGACACGAACCGAAGTCATAAACATTCCAGCGTGCATGGCAACACCCTACCAGCAATTCCGCCGCCGGTCTCGTCCGTGGCAAGATAGATTCTGCACGATCATGTGGACACCTCGTTGCGCCTGTTGATCCTGGGCGGCGGCGCCGTCGCCCTGGCGGCATTCAGCACGATCGCAGTCACGCAGGCGGCGCTCGGGTCGCCGCTCTTCTTTGGTCTGGCGGCGATTCCTTTCGTCGTCTACGGCTTCCTGGTTCGTCACCTGCTCACCGGGGAGGTCAGCGCATCGCTGCCGCAGATTCGCTCCGGCCGGTTGCCGGGTCTTCTCGTCGCTGCACTCGTTCTTGCTGCCGCGTTCCGCGTGCCGCTCGCCGTCTCACCCGTCGGGTGGGACAACGACATGGTGCGTTACGTCTATGACGGGCGATTGCAGCGGTTGGGCTACAACCCGTTCAGCGTGATTCCTTCCGACCCGGCAGTGGCGGCCACTCACAACGACATGACGCGGTTGATGCCGAGCCGCAACGCGCGCACACCGTATCCGGCAGCGGCGCAGTTGTTCTTCCGAGGCGTCGTCACCGTTTCAGAATCGCTGCGCGTGATGAAGGCGGCGCTGGTCGTGTGCGACATGGTCACGATAGGCGTGCTACTGATGTGGCTGCGATCGACGCGCCGCTCGCCGTGGCTCGCGCTCGTCTACGCGTGGAACCCGCTCGTAATCCTGGAGGTGGCGCACAGCGGCCACATCGACGCACTGGGAGCGTTGTGGATTGCCGTCAGCGCCTGGATGCTGAGCACGGGCCGTGGGATGCGCGCCGCCATCGCCTTCGTGCTGGCGGTCGCGTCGAAGCTGGTTCCGATCGTCCTCATCCCGCTGTTCTGGAAACGTGTGCGGCTGCGGGATGCCGTGGTCGCCACGCTCGTGCTGGCGGCACTCTACCTGCCGTTCCGATCGGCCGGCGCGCTGCCGCTTGGAGCGGTGCCCAACGTCGTTGCCTTCATCCGGTTCAACGGCCCGCTCTTCAAGCTACTCGCGGCGCAATTCACACCGCAGGTCGCGGCCGCCCTCGCGGTACTGGCAGGCCTGGCGGTCGCCTGCTGGATGCGGTGGCGGACGACGGCAGGGGATCCGGCCGCGTGGGCGTGGCCGATGGCCGTATCGCTCGCGGCGGCTCCGGTGATTTACCCTTGGTACTTGTTGTATTTCACGCCGTTCCTGTTCACGCGCGCGGCAATCCCGCTTCTCACCTGGACCTACACTGCGCTGCCGGTGTACCTCGTATGGTACCTGTCGAGAGACGGCTACCGGTGGATCGTGCCGGCGCGCGTGTTGTGGTTCGAATTCGGCGGGGTCGCCGCGGTGATGACGGTACTTCTGGTGCTGAAGATACTGAAGATCCCGCGTCCCGAAGCCGCGCCGGGACCCGAGGGGGACGGGCTTCCGGCGCGGTGAGCCGACAAAGCCATGATCCGTTCCGCCGCATCGGGCCTGTTTTGCGAAGCGGGTAACTTCCACATCGATCCCTGGGCGCCGGTCGAACGCGCGGTGGTGACGCATGCTCACAGCGATCATGCGAGCCCTGGCTCGGCCTCCTACCTGTGCGCGGCGCCTGGTGAACGCGTGCTGCGGAAGCGTTTGCCCGAGGCGCGCGTCGAGACGCTGCAGTACGGCGACAGCGACTGGTACGTGGTCAACTACGGTGGCCGCGGCGGCTACCCGCGACTCACGCTGTCGAGCACCAACCACCGCATGGATCTCTTCGA
>JANPCT010001011.1:0-1830 GCA_031431095.1 Acidobacteriota bacterium
CCATCCTCGCCCAACTCGCCCACATGGCAGCCGTCGCCATCGACAACGCCCGGCTGTACGACCGCGAGCGGTCGGCGCGGGCCGAGTCCGAGCGACAGAGCCGGATGAAGGACGAGTTCCTCGCGACCCTCAGCCACGAACTGCGAACCCCGCTGAACGCGATCCTCGGGTGGTCGCAAATCCTGCGGGCCGGCGGCCGCGGTGCGGCCCACGCCGCCGACGACGTGCGGCAGGGGCTGGAGGTGATCGAGCGGAACGCCCGCGCCCAGACGAAGATCATCGAAGACCTGCTGGACATGAGCCGGATCATCGCGGGCAAAGTGCGGCTCGACGTGCAGCGCGTGCCGCTGGTTCCGGCGATCGAGGCGGCGGTCGAGACGGTGCGGCCCGCCGCCGTGGCGAAGGGCGTCCGGCTACAGGTCGTGTTGGACCCGCACGCCGGACCGGTGTCCGCCGACCCGGCGCGGCTTCAGCAGGTGTTCTGGAACCTCCTGAGCAACAGCGTGAAGCACACCGGGCGCGGGGGTCGCGTGCAGGTGTTGCTGGAGCGGGTCAACTCCCACCTTGAAGTTAGCATCATTGACGACGGGGAGGGGGTCAGCCCCGAGTTCCTGCCCCACGTGTTCGACCGCTTCCGGCAGGCGGACAGCAGCGCCGCCCGGCGTCACGGGGGTCTCGGCCTCGGCCTGAGCATCGTCAAGCAACTGGTCGAGCTTCACGGCGGGACGGTGCGGGCGAAGAGTCCCGGCGTCGGGAAGGGCGCGACGTTCACCGTCACGCTCCCACTGACGCCCGTTCACGCCGATCCGGAGCCGGATGTCGAACGGCGTCACCCGCAAGCCGCGTCCGGCGAGCACCACTCCGATGAGGACGCCTGCGTGACGTTGGGCGGGGTCCGCGTGCTGGTGGTGGACGACGAGCCGGACGCCCGTGCTCTGGTCAAGCGGCTGCTGGAGAACTGCGAGGCCGTGGTGACGACCGCCGCGTCGGCATCGGAGGCGTTGGAGGCCTTGCGGCGGGAGAAGCCGGATGTCGTGATCAGTGACATCGGCATGCCGGGGGAGGACGGGTACGCGCTGATCCGCATGATTCGGGCGCTGCCACCCGACGAGGGTGGCGACGTCCCGGCCGTGGCGCTGACCGCCTACGCCCGGAGCGACGACCGGACGCGCGCCTTGCTGTCAGGGTTCCAAAGCCACGTGGCCAAGCCGGTCGAGCCGACGGAGCTCGTCGCCACCGTCGCCAGTCTCGCCCGCCGGCCCGGGCGGCGGTAAGTTTTTCGCCCGACCCGGTTTTCTTTGTCGGCATCGGGCTGGACGTCCGGCGATGAGATCCGGCTCGGCACCGTGCCGCTGACGTTTCACACCAGCAGCACAGCTGGCGCGATGAATGAACCCGCGGCCGTGACCAGCGTAAACTGGCGCCCATGACACCATCCAGGCCGCGGCATTCCCGCGTCATCGCGATCGCCTTCGGAATCGGACTGACGGCGCTCTCTGCCGTCAGTGCGCAGTCGCAGAGCCAGCCTCCAGCCGCACCGCAGAGCCAGCCGCCGGCGGGGCCGACGGGCTTCTCCACCGGAAGTCCGCTGAAATTCCGCGGGCAGGAGATTGCCACGGACTTCGGCGTCGGCTACGCGGTGGCCGCCGGCGACGTCAACGGCGACAGGAAACCCGACATCATCGCGATCAGCGGCACCGACCTCGTCTGGTTCCAGGCGCCGAACTGGGAGAAGCACGTCATCCTCGCCGCCGGCGCGACCACGGCCGACACCGTCAGCATCGCGCCGCACGACATCGACGGGGACGGCCGCCTCGACGTCGCCCTCGG
>JANPCT010001012.1:0-1866 GCA_031431095.1 Acidobacteriota bacterium
CCAGGCCGTTCAGCCGCCCCCGGCGCCCCCGGCGCAGCAGCCGCGTCCCGCTCCGCGGGCGCAGACGCCGCCGCGCGCGCCCGCGCCGTCGCAGCCGACGTTTGCGGCCGACGTGCCGGGCAGCGGCGCCAAGCAGTACACGGGCCACCCGATCAACTTCGACTTCGAGGACGCCGACCTGCGCGCCGTGCTGCGCGTATTCGCCAACGAGAGCGGCCTCAACATGATCATCGACCCGCAGGTGCAGGGGCGGGTCAACGTGTTGTTGAACGACGTGCCGTGGGATCAAGCGCTCGAACAGATTCTGCGCGCCAACAAGCTCGGCTACACCGTCGAGGGCAACATCCTTCGCGTCGCGCCGCTCAGCGTGCTGAGCACGGAGCAGAAGGAGCAGGCGGATTACCAGAATCAGCAGGCGCTCGCGGGTGAGCTTCGCGTCCAGACATTCACCTTGAGCTACGCCAAGGCCGACGCGCTGGCGCCCATCCTCACCAAATCGGTGTTGTCGTCGCGCGGTCAGGTCCAGGTCGATCCGCGCACCAACATGCTCATCATCCAGGATCTGCCGGATCGGCTCGCGACTGCCGCGGCCTTGCTCAATACGCTCGATCTGCCGCAGCCGCAGGTCGAAGTCGAGGCACGCATCGTCCAGACCAGCCGCGACTTCGCCAGGTCGATCGGCATCCAGTGGGGGTTCAACGGCCGCGCCAACTCGGCGATCGGCAACACCACCGGGCTCGCCTTCCCGAACAATGGTTCGCTCGGCGGCCGCGTCGGCGATTCCACCGGACCCGGCACCGGCGCGACCCAGGGCCCCACTGATCCGCGCGGCGGGACGGCGAACGACAACACCTCATCGCTCGTCCGGCTGCCGATCACCGCTGCATCGTCCGCCATCGGCCTGGCGCTGGGCTCGATCAACGGCGCCTTCAATCTCGACGTGGCGCTGACCGCGCTCGAGAACAGCGGCAAGGGACGCATCCTGTCGACGCCGCGGCTGACCACGCAGAACAACCAGGAAGCGGTGGTTCGGCAGGGCGTGCAGATTCCGGTGCAGACGCAGGCCAACAACACCGTCACGACCACGTTCGTCAACGCCGACCTGAGCCTCACCGTCAAGCCGCAGATCACGATGGCCAACACCGTGATCATGGATATCAATCTCGTGAACGCCTCTCCCGACTTCAGCAAGTCGGTCAACAACACCCCGCCGATCAATTCCCAGAGCGCCAAGACGACCGTGCAGATCAACGATGGCGCCACCACCGTGATCGGCGGCATCTTCGTCACCGAGGAGCAGACCAGCAACGACCGGACGCCGGTGCTGCACCGGGTGCCGATCCTGAAGTGGCTGTTCCAGCGCAACTCGCTGACCGACTCGAGCCGCGAATTGCTGATCTTCATCACGCCGAGAATCCTGAGAGGGTAGTTGCATGTCCGTCGAAGTGACGATCGAACCGATTCGCCGAAAAGTGGTCTGGGGGATGCGCGGCCGGCTGACGCTGGCGGTGATGGGCATTCTCTCCCTGACGTCGTGCAGCCAGATGATTCGCACCGGGCAGTCGCCGGCGTATCTGATCGTCGCCAACCTGCAGGGCGCGACCGGCGTCGCCGGGGCGTTCGGCGCCTCGCTGCAGTCCGACGTGCTGAACGTCAACCCGACGACGGGTGCGACCTCGGTCGCCGCCGATCGCGGCCAGGCGACGCTGCAGCTCGCGCTGAAGGATCCGCTCGGCGCCACGCCGACGGATGTCAACTCGGTCACCATCACGCAATATCACGTCGAGTACGTCCGCACGGACGGCCGCAACGTGCAGGGTGTCGACGTGCCGTTCGCGTTCGACGGCGCCGTCACCGTGACGGTCT
>JANPCT010001013.1:0-8583 GCA_031431095.1 Acidobacteriota bacterium
GCTCATGGAACCAAAACGCCTATGGCTCGCGGATCCAACGGACATCGCCGGCCTCGATACCATTCACCAGGTATTCTTCCACGTCGGCCACGTTCGATGGTAGACGGACCGCAAGGAGCTGCGCGCGCCGGCCGGGCGCGATGGCGCCGAGCTCCGAGTCGAAGCCCAGGGCCTGCGCGCCGGCCAGGGTTCCGCTGCGGAGGATGCGCGCCGCGGAAATCGCAGGAGCGAGGCGGCGCATTTCCGCGAGCTCGGCGAACAGGTTCAAGTCTGCCACGCTGGCGAGGCTGTCGGTGCCGACCGCGACCCGCACGCCCGATGCATAGAAGCGGTCGATCGGCGGAACTCCCGCGCCAGTCCAGCGATTGCTGCGCGGGCACGTGACGACGGTCGCCCCGGCGGCGGCCAGACGCGTCAACTCGGGGTCGGTGAACTGCACGCCATGGACGGCGAGCAGGTGCTCGTTCACCATCCCGAGGCGATCCAGATAATCGACGGGACCGCACGAGGGCGGCGTCCATGTCGGGGTCCATACGCCGAGGCTCTCGAGCAGGACGCGCCACTCGCCGGTGGCGTCGCGCAGGAACTCGACTTCCTGTGCGGACTCACCCAGGTGGACACTGAGAGGCTTCCCTCGCGTCGACGCCGCGATCGCGCGCAGCAGCGCGGGCGATACGGAATACGGCGCGTGCGGGACGATCGATGGACGCAGCCAGGCGATCGGGACGAGATCGGCGATCTGCGCTTCCGCCGACCGGACGAGGGCCTCGGGGTCCGCGGCGGCAAACCCGAGCAGCTCACGAAACAGCGCCGCGGACAGATCGCTCTCCATCAGCGGCTCGTAGGACGCGAACGTGTTGGTGACATCACCCACCAGACAGGTCCCCGACTGCCGTGCTTCGGCTATGGCGCTGACGATCGGTTCTGGCGGTTCATGGGAAACGCTGCGCCTCAACCCCATCAACGAGGACGCCCAGGCCGGCATCGACGGGCCGGGCGCGACGTGCCCGCGCATCCAGGACAGCTCGAGATGCGTGTGAGCGTTCACCAGACCGGGGAGAACAGCGACCTGGCCCAGGTCCTCGACCGGGCCGCCATCGTACGCCCCTACCGCGGTGATGATGTCGCGGTCGACGGCGACGACCCCGCCCGCAAGTGGCGGCTGGGCAATCGGCAGAATCCAGGCGGCGCGGTACCGCACGGTTACGGCGTCGCGCGGAGCTTCTTCTCCCGCGTGCTGCGAGCGGCGTAATTGACGAGCTCGCGGGGGCGGCTGGTGTCGCCGTCGGCGCGCGCCGTGGCGAGCGAGAGCAGCCGCGGCACGTCCTGCTCGCGAAAGAACGGTCCGCCGAGGATCTCGTAGTCCATGGCGCGACGCATCGCGATGAAGCCCGCATTCTCGATGTTACGTACGATCTCCACTTCGTCCATGCAGTAGCTGGCGCCGGCGGCGCGGACGACGTTCTCTTCGATCATCACGCTGCCCATGTCGTTCGACCCGTAGGCCAGACTGAGCTGACCGACTTTCCCGCCCTGCGTCACCCACGACGCCTGCAGGCTCGGGAAATTGTCGAGGACGATGCGCGCCAGCGCGAGCATGCGGAGATACTCCAGGCCGGTCGCTTCCCCGCCGCCGAGCTCGGTGTGCTCCGGCTGGTAGCTCCACGTGATGAACGCGGTGAAGCCGGCGGTCTCGTCCTGCAGATCGCGCAGCCGCAGCATGTGCTCCAGCCGCTCCTCGACGGTCTCGACGTGCCCGTACATCATCGTTGCCGTCGTCCGCAGTCCCTTGAGGTGCGCGTGCCGCATCACGCCGAGCCACTCGTCGGCAGTGGCCTTGCCATAGCAGTTGAGAAGCCTGCGCACGCGATCCACCAGAATCTCGGCGCCGCCGCCGGGGATGCTGTCCAGGCCGGCCGCGATCAATCGGTCGATCACCTCGGGAACCGTGAGCTTCGCCATCCGCGTCAGGTGGATGACTTCCGGCGGCGACAGCGCGTGCAGCTTGAACGACGGGTAGCGCTGCTTGACGGCGCGGAACAGATCTTCGTACCACTCGAGCGGCAAGTCGGGATTGTGGCCGCCTTGCAGCAGCAGCTGGACGCCGCCGAGTGCGATGGTCTCGTCGATCTTCTTGAATATCTCGTCGAACCCGAGCACGTAGCCGTCGGCGGAGCCGACCGGCCGGTAGAACGCGCAGAAGTTACAGCGCGCGACACAGATATTCGTGTAATTGACGTTCCGGTCGATGATGTAGGTGACGATGCCGTCCGGGTGCTTGCGCGCGCGGATGGCGTCCGCAAGCTCACCGAGGAGCGGCAGGGGCGCGTGATGATACAGCTCGAGCGCCTCGTCGCCACTCACGCGGCCGCCCGTCCTGACCTTCTCGCTGATGGTTGAGACGTTCATGGTTCGTCGCTGCCTGCTGCGCGGTGAGTCACCCGTGGAAAAACTCGATCGCCCCGGCTCGATCGACGACGCCGTGCTCCGCCGCGAGTTCGTAATACCGGCCCAGCCCCCGCTCCTCGCGATCACTCAGCCGGTACTTGATATTGTCCCTCAAATAGCGCCGGCACACCGCCGACCTGGCCGGGCCGCAATAGGCGTCGGCAATCGCATCGGAGTCCTCGACCCCATGGTCACGAGCGGCTTGAAGAGCCGCGACACCGGCCGAGTCGATGGCTCCGGCGCGTCCGGCCCAGAATGCCCAGACAAACGGCAAGCCCGTAAGGCGCGTCCACTCGAGTCCGAGATCGAACTTCAACAGCCCGGCCGCCTCGTAGTCGAGGAACAGCGCCGGGTCGCCAATCAGCAGCGCCGCGTCGCAGCCTGCGACGGCGGCGGCGACGCCGGGCGCGACGGTCTCGAACACCGGCTCGATTTTCCACGCCGCGCGGCACAGCACGCGGGTCAACCCCGCTGACGTGCGCGAGCTGGTGTCCAGGCCGATGCGCCGCACCTCGTCAAGCGGCACGCGGCTGAACAACGCGACCGATGCGACCTCGCCGTCGGAAACAATCCCCAGGTCGGGCACGATGCGGTATGGCTCGGGGCTGCGGAGGTACTCGATCGAGGGAATCAACCCGACATCGATCGCCCCTTCGTGCAACAGCGTCGCGCAACGCGACGGCACGTCGAACCGGAGATGGAATCGGTCGGTTCGCTGTTCGAGTCCATGCACGAGCGGCCGGGCATTGAGGTAGCCTACCGCTCCAAGTCGAGTCTGATTCATCACTTGATACGTCTGCTGACCGGTCGGCGGCCGCGGCTCGCCGTCCCGTGTCGCAGGCGACGTCTATGAGCCGGCCCTCGACTGAAAACGGCCGTCGCGCTCAATCGGTTCGAAGCCCGCGGCCGTGATGTTGCCGCGAACTTCCTCGAGTGGACTGCGGCGGCGCCCC
Organism: Acidobacteriota bacterium; assembly: GCA_031431095.1. Lineage (GTDB taxonomy): Bacteria > Acidobacteriota > Vicinamibacteria > Vicinamibacterales > 2-12-FULL-66-21 > JAICSD01. The sequence continues at coordinate 3,402 of JANPCT010001013.1, forward strand.
AGGTCTCCCTCGAGCGCAGACACACCATCGACGTCGTCCGCGCCCATCGTGAGGGCGACCTGGGCGAGCTTGGGTCCGTAGAGCGCCCAGTCGACCTGGATGGATTCGATGTCGTCCGCCAGCAGCCGCGCGACAGCAACCAGCTTCACATCGTCGTAACCAGTGGACGGCTGCGTCATCGAGCCGACACGCGGGAGAGGCGCAAAGGCGCGCACGCCGCCGAGGGACGCCTGGATGTCGCGCGCGATGGTGACGCAGCGAAGCCGATCGGCGGTGGTAATCGCGTGGACGGTGAGACGTGACAGCTCGACGCCGCCCGCGCGCGCGGCGCGAATGGCGCCCGCCGGATCCTGCAGACGATCGATCGCCACGTCGGCGACGATGTCGAGGCCTGCACCAGCGAGACGGGCAACCAGCGCGGTGAGCCCGGGGAGATTGCCGCCGGCAAGATCGAGCAGGTCGTCGAGCGCGAAGGCACTCAATGGCGTGGCACCCGCGAGCGCGCGTGCCGCCGCGATCGAGGCGACTGCGGCCTCGACTGAAGCCGGCTTCCCGGTGACGCGGAGTTCCCCCGCACTGGCGGATGACGGCAGCACGGCCGGCACGGCGTCGGTGTGCACCTCGAGGACTCTCGCGAAGGTCGTTCGGGCGCCGTGCCGGCGCCTGCGCGCGGCATCGCCGCGCACGCCCACGGCAATCAGGTTGGGGTCGGCGAGAATCGCCTGCGCCTCGTCGATCGACATCGCCGTCATGGCTTCCATCCCTGCCGGATACGGCTCCAGATCTCGTCCGCCCGCTTCCCGGCCGCATCCGTGGTGCGGATGCGTTTGGGCCACGGACGCGTGAACCCTTCAGAGGCCCACTTGCGCGTCGCGTCGATGCCCATCTTGCTGCCGTACGCCGGCAGATCGCTGGCGTCCTCCAGATCGTCAACCGGGCCGCGCATGAACTGGATGTCGCGCTCAGGATCGATGTGAGTGCCGACGATCCAGGCGACCTCTGAGATGTTCTGCACGTCGATGTCCTTGTCGACAACGATCACCGTCTTCGAGAACATCAGCTGGCCGAGGCCCCAGACCGAATTCATGATCTTGCGCGCGTGGCCGGGATACCGCTTGTCGATCGAAATGATGACGATGTTGTGGAAGATGCCCTCGGCCGGGAAGTTCATGTCGACGATCTCGGGCACGGTCTTCTTGATGAGCGGCAGGAAGATCCGCTCGCTCGCCTTGCCCAGGTAGTAATCCTCCATCGGCGGTATGCCGACAACGGTCGTCAGGTAAATCGGATTCTTGCGGCGGGTCACGCAGGTCAGGTGAAACACCGGGTAATCGTCTGGGTGGGAGTAGAAGCCGGTGTGATCGCCGAACGGGCCCTCGCGGCGGCGCTCTCCCGGATCCACATATCCCTCGAGGATGATCTGCGCGCTGGCCGGCACCTCGAGATCGTTGGTGACGCATTTCACCAGCTCGACGCGCTCGCGGCGCAGGAACCCCGCGAGCAGGAGCTCGTCGAGCCCCTCCGGCATCGGTGCCGTCGCGGCAAACGGCAAGGCAGGATCCGCGCCGAGCGCGACCGATACAGGCATTCGCTTGCCGAGGCGCTCGGCGACGCGATGGTGCTGCGCGCCGCCTTTGTGCCGCTGCCAGTGCATGCCGGTCGTGCGGCCGTCGAACACCTGCATCCGATAGGTTCCGATGTTGCGCATCCCGGTCTCGGGATCGCGCGTAAAGACCATCGGCAGGGTGATGTAGGCGCCGCCGTCGTCGGGCCAGCATTTCAGGATGGGGATCTCGTCCAGCGTGCCGTTCTTCCTGACCACCTCCTGGCACGGTGCGTCGCTCACCGTCTTGGGCATCAAGTCCTTCAGACGGCCGAGCATCGGCAGCATCTTCAGGGTCTCGAGCATCCCGGTCGGCATCTTCGGATTGGTGAGATCTTCGATTTCCCTGGCGAGATCGTCGAGGGACCGTACGCCGAGCGCCATGCACATTCGACGAGCCGAACCGTAAAGGTTGACCGCCACCGGCATGTCGAATCCGGCGGCGTTCTCGAACAGCAGGGCGGGGCCGCCGCCGGCGCTCTTCGACACGCGGTCCGTGACCGCGGCCATCTCGAGATTGGGGCTCACCGGCTCCTGGATCCGCGCGAGTTCGCGGTCCTTCTCGAGGGCGGTGATAAAGCTGTTCAGATCTCTAAACATGTGTGTTCGCTTGGCACGATCTCACCACGAAGATCACTAAGATCACGAAGATCACGACGTTCACAAAGGGGCCGGCCTCAGACGGTCTCCATCTTGTCGGCAATCGCCTGCGCCAGGGCCAGCGCGCGGCGGCCGTCGGCGCCGCTGACCAGCGGGCTCCGCTTGTCTCGTACCGCGCGGACGAAGTCCTCGAGCTCACGCTTGAGCGGCTCCTCGCGAGTCACCGGCAGCTTGCCGCCCTGAATTTCCGGGCGCTGCGCTTCGCGGCGTTTCAAGCGGTAGCCCTCGACTTCCTGTTCGGCGTAGTCGATCGAAATGTAGGCATCGGGCTGAAAGAAGCGGATCTTCCGCACCCGCTCCTTGCTGATCCGGCTCGCGGTGACGTTGGCGATGCAGCCGGTGGCAAAGCGCAGCCGCGCATTGGCGATGTCGAACTTGTCGGTGAGGACCGGCACGCCGACGGCTTCGATGGCCGTGACCTCCGACTTCACCAGCGCGAGAATGATGTCGAGGTCGTGGATCATCAGGTCGAACACGACGTCGATGTCGAGGCTGCGGTCCGGAAAGACGCCGAGCCGGTGCACTTCGATGAACCGCGGGGTCGAGACGAGCGGCAGCACGGCGGCAACCGCGGGATTGTGCCGCTCTGTATGACCGGCGCCGAGGGTTGCGCCCGAAGCAGCGGCCGCGGCAATCAAAGCGTCGGCTTCCGCCAACGTCCGGGTGATCGGCTTCTCGACCAGCACCGCGATACCGCGCTCGAGGAACGGCAGCGCAATCTCGTGGTGAAGCTCGGTCGGGACGGCGACCGTCACCGCGTCGGCCAGCTCGAACAGCTCCCGGTAATCGGTCAAGGCGCGAGCCCCGCTCGCGCTGGCCGACGCCGTCGCGCGTTCCAGATCGATATCGACGACGGCGACCAGCCGCGCACCCGGGACGCCCGCCAGCAAGCGCGCGTGATGCTTGCCGAGATGGCCGGCGCCGATCACGGCGACGCGCAGTTCGGTCTCAGCCACGGGAACCCTCCAACGGACGGCCGACGACCGCAATGCCCGCTTCGTCGGCGGCGTCGAAGAACTGCTGGCCGTCCATCACCAGGGTCATGCCGGCGTCAATGGACAGCGCGGTCGCGCCGGCTGCCTGCATCATGCGGATTGTCGCCACGCCAACGACTGGCACGTCGAAGCGCATGTCCTGCTTCGGCTTGGCGACCTTGACCACGCGCGCTCCTGGGCCGGCGATTTCTCCGGCGCGGCGAATGACCACGTCGGTGCCCTCCATGGCCTCGACGGCGACGACCGCCTTGTCCTTGACGACGACGGTCTGGCCGATGTCGAGGGCGGCGATCGCGTCAGCCATGCGGTAACCGAAGGCCAGGTCGTCGAGCTCCTCCGTAGATGGCGGCCGGCGGCTGAGGATGCCCGGCTTCGCCAGCAGCGGCTCGAGGAAGGCCGTGGAATTGAGCAGCTCGATCCCCTCTCCGCGAAGAACCTCGGCGACCGCGGAAATCAGCGCATCCGTATTGCGCGCGCGCAGCCTGGTGAGAACCGACAGCAACGTGAGATCGGGGACGATGCCCGAGAAAATCCTGGCGTGCTTGACTTGCCCGGCCATCACTGCCTGCCGGACCCCGGCTGCCTTCAGTATCTTGATACACTGACCCAGGTGACCGAGGGAGACCCAGTGGAGGTCCGCCCCGGCCTCGCGAGCGGTCCCCTCGAGCTCAGGAAACGCCTCCTCTTTCACGGCGACGATCGTGATGTCGTGACCGAGGCTGCGCGCTCCCTGCAGCACGAGGAAGGGAAACCGGCCGTTGCCGGCGATCAGGCCAATACGGGACACGGTCAGTCTAAGGGCAAGGGGCCAACGGGCTGAGTCATGGGGCTGGGAACAGGCTGAGTGTCGCACACACCGTCCGGGGCTGGCGCAGTCCGCTGACGCCGCCTCAGACCCCGCGCGTAGAGTTTATCACTTGGTTAGGAGAGGAAATGCTTCGACGGATCGCCTGTGGACTGCTGCTCTGCGCGCTCGCCGCGCTGGCGGCCTGTGGCAGCAGTACAACCGCGCCGACCACGCCGCTGACGCCGGTCACCGAGACGTTCACGGGTACGATCAACCCCGCGGGCACCAACGTCCACCCCATCGTCGCGTCGTTCACCGGCGGTGCCGTCACGGCCACGCTCACGGTCGTGTCTCCCGATGCGACGAAAACGCTGGGCTTCAGCCTGGGCACTTATAACCCGACGCTGAACATCTGCACGGTCGTGTTCGACAACCCGGCGGCGCTGCCGGGCGCCGTGTTCAGCGCCACCGCGTCCACGGCCGGCTTCTATTGCGCGCGGGTCTACGACAATGGCAGCGTCGCTGCGGCGGCCGCCGACGGCTCGGCCGCTTCGTTCACTTACACCGTGACCGTCGCGCATCCGCAGTAGCTGCGCTGTCACGGTTTTACCACCAAGATCACGAAGTCCACGATGACCACAAAGACGTAGCGATCTCTGCGGTCATCGTGGACTTGGTGCGCTAGCCGTCGGCCGTGCGCCCCGACACGTGGTGGTCGCCCTTATTCCTCGACCACTTCCTCGAGGCGGCGGCTGGGCCGGCGCAAGCCGACGCCGCGCCTGGATGAGCGGATGAACTCCACCACATAGCGCACTTCTTCGCATTGCAGCGCCGGGTCGCGGTCGATCTGCGCCACGGCGCGGCTGGTGTTGGAGTGCAGCAGGATGCGATGGGCGCGGCGCAGCTTGGCGATGGTGTCCTGCGAGAAGCCGCGGCGGAGCAGGCCGATGGTGTTGATGCCGTAGATGCGGGCGCGGTTGCCGACGGTCTTCGCGAACGGCAGCGCGTCCTTCGTCACCACGGAATATCCGCCGATGAACGCGTACTTGCCGACGCGGCAAAACTGATGGACGCCGGAGAAGGCCCCGACGTTGGCGTAGTCCTGGACCTCGACGTGGCCGGCGAGGGTCGCGCCGT
>JANPCT010001014.1:0-4009 GCA_031431095.1 Acidobacteriota bacterium
CCCGACAATCGCACCCATGACGTGCCGCCGTTGAAGCTGACATCGAATGCGAGTTGACCAGCCGTGATCGCCGTGCCGAGTGGACGTGACCAGATCGTCGCACAGCCCGCCGCAACCGTGTTCAGGTTCAATGTCCCGGCCGCGCCGTCTGCGGCCGTCACGGATGCCTGCACCGTCGTGGCGCTGCTCCATGTCGCCGCCTGATCGTCGATGACCTGATTCGCCGTCGTCACGACGGGCGCACCGACAACGGTCACGGGTTGTTGCGCGAACACCGGATCGTTGACGTGCATCAGCACGCTCAGCGCCGCCGCCCATGGCACGAAGATCGTAGCGAGTGTCTGGAATCGTTCTTTATACATAGTCAATATCCTTGTTCCGCGCGTTGATCACGGCTAAGCCTGCGCTGCTGGGTGTGCGTTCCTCGCGCACCGTCGCGTGGCGGCGGTCCACTTGCGCGGTGTGCAGGATCAACGCATTGACGGCGGCGCTCGACCATTGGCCCTGGATCACGTGCCCGATGTAGGCGATCTTGGTGGCCGCATGATACGCCACGAGCACGCCTGCGGTGTAGTCGCCCGCGCCTTCCGTCCCGGCCGCATCCCAGAAGCGACACCAGCGCAGCCCTGTTGTTGTCGGGAGACTTGCTCTTGCGATGATCGGAAGCCGCGCGCGCCCGAACATGTCGCCGCCCGGTGGCACGGGATCGCCCTGATACAACGCCTGAAAGGGCAATCTCTATTTGGCGCTCCGGGAAGGTAATGCGATCTACCGCGTGGACGGCAAGACTCGGACGATTCACCATGTGGCTGGCACTGGCGGGCAGTGTACTGGGGTGACGGCGGCTAGGCCCGCGCGGCGAAGTTGGCCGGCCCGAAAGGCCTCGCAGGCTCCCTCTCCCGGCCTCTATGGATGGCGTCCAAAGTCCTGCAGGCCAGTGACGTGGTCGACCGGAAGCTCAGGTCATACGATTAGCTAGGAACCTGACTAGCTGACACGCGGCCTGACACGGCATGCAGCGACGGCGCTGACCAAGAAGGCGCCGCGGCTCATTCGTAGCGTTAGGCGACGCAATGGCTTCGAACTGCGTCAGTTGAGTTCACCATCCATAGGAGGGACCGTATGCGATTTGTTCTTGCCGTAATCCTGACAATTGGGTGCCTGCTTGTGGTCGGGAGTAGGCCCAGTGCGGCACAGCGACCAACCCAAAACGTGGCTACATCGACTCGGGCGGACTTCCTGCAAGTCATCAATCGCCCGAGGGTTCCGCTGTCTCCGTCAGCCGCCAAACTGACTGTCGAGAATGGCTATTCTCAGGAGCGTGTCTCGTTCGTATCAGAGCGCGACGAGAATGTGCCGTTGCTCATCCTCAAGAAGGGCCAGCGACGCGACCGCCAGCCCGTTATCATCGCCCTCCATGGAACCGGCGGTTCCAAGGAGGGAATGCGAGCCCTGCTCGAAACGTATGCCGACATCGGATTCATCGGCGTTGCCATGGACGCGCGGCATCACGGTGAACGAGCTTTTCCGATTCCAGGACTGCCCAATTCCTACCAGAGCGCGATGTTGCGGGCTTACCGCACCGGTGAGGGACACCCGTACCTCTACGACACAGTCTGGGATGTGATACGTCTGCTTGATTACCTATCGACTCGGCCCGACGTCGACCCATCAAGAATCGGACTGATCGGCAATTCCAAGGGCGGCACAGAGGCGTACCTGACCGCTGCCGCCGACGAGCGCATCGCCGTCGTCGTGCCTCTTATCGGCGTCCAGAGCTTCGGCTGGTCTCTTCGGCATGCTTCAGGTTGGGAGGCGAGGACGTGGACGTTGCGGGCGGCGACGGAGGCAGCGGCGGCCGAGTCCCGAGAAAATGTCAACGCTGCGTTCGTGAGGAAGTTCTACGACCGCATTGCTCCAGGGCTCGTCGACAAGTTCGACGGCCCGGCCATATTGCCTCTGATTGCTCCGCGTCCACTCCTTGTAGTCAATGGTGACTCGGATCCGAGGTCGCCGCTTGGAGGCGTCAGGGAAGCCGTAGCCTCAGCGGAGCGCGCTTATGTCGCGGCTGGGGCGCGGGACAAATTTTCGTTCCTGCTCGAAGTCGATGCGGCGCACGAAGTCACGCCAGAAGCGAGCGAAACGGCTCGCCGATGGTTTACTCGATGGCTGTCGCCATCCACAAACTGAGTGCGACGTTGCTCGCTCGTCGAAGCGTGGTGGCTCAAATCAACGACGGCGCCCGACAGGGGCTGCACCAGACGGGCGGTTGATTCAGACCGGCGCTGGTGAGCGCCGGTCGTCAGGCCGGTGTTGCTAGCGCCATTGCGGAAGTCATCGACATGCCGTCTGAACCGGACCGGCGAACGCTCTGGAGAACAAAAATGGAGCGCGCATATTAATGAAATAGTAGACGCATTCAATCAGGCGATCATCGATCGCCGGCAAGAACTATAACGTGTGTGACCAACACGCGCTCTAACAAAGCGCTGCTGCCGACGCGCCGAACGCGCTGCAAGCCCTTGAAGTAGTAGCACTTTCGCCGTCGCCCAACTGCCGGGCAGACCGGTACGGAACGTTCCTGAGCCTAAAAGGAGGAAGACAATGGCCAATTCGATGACTGATCGGTATCTGGGCTACAACAAACAGTACGCGAGAGGGCAGGCGCTGCATAAGCCGATCTACCCTGGGAAGCAGCCGATTCAACCATCCAACCGCGTAGCGGTGCTGGCGTGCATGGACGCGCGTCTCGACGTGGAGGACCTACTCGGCCTACAGACGGGCGACGCTCACATCATCCGCAACGCGGGGGGTGTGGTGAGCGATGACGCGATCCGCTGCCTCATAATCTCGCATCACCTGCTGAACACCAACGAGATAATCCTGATCAACCACACGCGCTGCGGCATGCTGGCCTTCACCGACGACCTACTCAAGGCGGGTCTGGAGGGCGACTCGACTGCCGAGAAATTGCTCCGCCAGGCGACGGGCCGCGCATTCATGAGCTGCGGGAAGGCCTCAGCGACGCCGTCGGCGTTCCACGCCTTCCACGGCCAAATCGAGCCGCTCGACTCGCCGCGCGATGCAAACAACACGGATCGTCTCGCGTGGAACGTGCGGCGAGGGATGTCCTCGATTCTGAACCACCCCTGGATCCCGACAGCCGGGTCCGATGCGGTCACGGTGCGCGGATTCATCTACGACGTGGACACCGGGAGGCTCGAGGAAGTGAACTATCCGGGGCCCATGGGATCGATCGGTTAAGGCTACGATACGCCCCGGCGAGCGATCAAGACCCGTCCTTGAGGCATCACAGAGACGCCTGTCTAACCTGGCGCTGCACCCGACGACCGCCGATGCGATCGTGAGCGGCCGCGAGTGAACGCGAAACATTAGACCGCTTCCACTCACACATATTGTGATGCCAATCCCGGTCAACCTCGTTCCGGCCGTCGACGTGAGGCCTAACATGGCATGCCGCCGACGGCGCAATCGACGCGTGCGCGGCGCGGCCGATGCCCGCCGTTAGGCGGACAGCACAATCGGCGATGAACCGAGTACAGTGCGATTACCGATTTCGGCGGAGAGTCACTCGTAGACGGTGGTAGACGTCTGCGCCACAAGGAGGCGTAATGAATTCAGGAATTTGCGTGTTGGGCGGGTTCAGTTGCCGGCGTGCGGTTGGTGCCGCGGTCTTGAGCCTGTGCCTCACAACCGTCCTGCTCGCGGTCGATGGGGACAAGGCGATGTACGTCGGGGGCACTCTCACCGGCCTTAAAGAGAAGACGGAAGGCCGCCTCAGTACGGCGTCGGACACCACTCTGACCTTCGACGCCGGTTCGAAGGGATCGGCGACGATCCCGTACGCAACCGTGACGTCGCTCGAGTATGGTCAGAAAGCTGGCCGTCGCGTCGGCGTGGCCATAATGGTCAGTCCGCTGGCGCTCTTCTCAAAGAAGAGGAATCACTTTCTCACGATCGCCTACAAAGACTCGACAGGCAAGGAGCA
>JANPCT010001015.1:0-3681 GCA_031431095.1 Acidobacteriota bacterium
GCGTCGCTGCTGCCGAAGCCGCCGGGGATCAAGCTCGCCAGGCCGATCACCTGGCCGAAGAAAAACGACTCCGCGAGATCGAGCGACGCGTGGGCCGTGCCGGTCGCTTCGAGGCAGGCCAGGAACACCGCCATCGCGAGGAGCCAGTCGAGCCAGCCGACGAAGGCGAGTTCGACGGTCCGCATGACGCCGGCTTCCGGCCCGGCGAACCGGTCGATTCGCTGCGCGATGGCTCGCCCGGCCCAGGCCGCGACGAGGACCAACAGCAACGCCAGGGCGCCAAGGACGGTCGGGCCGCCGCCGAGCCGCGCGACGAGGAGCCCGGCGAGCGCCCATCCCGCGAGGCCGGAGGTAAAGGCGATGACGACAGAGACGATGCCGGCGTGGAGCTCGGAGAGGTCGGTGACCGAGCCGCGGTACAGCCACAGGCGGATCGCCGGACCGGCCAGCGGGCCGAGCGTCAGGAAGTTGCTCCAGCAGAACGCCACCGATCCGTAGCGCCAACGCTCCGCCGCGCGCGTGCGAGTGTGCCGGAACGCGACCACGTCGTACAGCCCCATGATCGCGATGTTGGCCAGCGTGATGGCCGCGGCCACCGCCAGCCACCGTTCGTCGAGCGCCCGCAGGGTCGCGCGAACCTCGTGGATGTGAATGCCGCGAAGCGCGTTCCACGATAGTCCCGTGACGACCGCGACGAGCAGGAACCCCCAGGCGCGTGGCGCGTGGGCGACCAGCAAGGTGGACGCGCGCTCGAACGGACGCCGCGTCATCGCCTGCCCGCGTGGCCGATCCACTCGAGACCGGCGGTGATCGCCCGGCTCAGCTCGGGGCGGCGATCGGTGAAGCGGTGGTTGCTCGCGTCGATGAGCACGAGCTGCGACGGTTGCACGGCCAGCGCCCGGAATTTTTCGTAGTCGGATGGCGGTACGTACTCGTCCTTCTTCGACTGGATCATGCAGAGCGGCACGGGCCCGACACGCGGCAGGTAGTCGGCCACTTTGAACGACGGCTCGTCGGCGTCCTTCTTCATCGCCGCGGCCCAGAGATCCGACCAGTGCCAGGCGAGCTCGGCGGTCGCGGGCAGCCCCATCGTGATCGCGCCGTCGATCCAGGCGTGGTTCTTCGGATCCGACGCGGCCAGCACCGCCAGCGCGGCCCCTTCCGACACGCCCGCTACGACGAACGGACGGACGGCCGCGAACTTCTGCCTGGCGAGATCGGCGAAGAGCCGGTAGTCGGCCGCCACGTCGGCCGGCTGCAGATGTTCCTTGCCGGACGTGAACGCCGCCAGGTACTGCCGGACGTTCACTCCGACGACGAGATAGCCCTGGGCCGAGAGCTCCTCCGCCATCGACACGGCCAGGCCGACCCAGCCCACATCGCCGCTGCCCATGATGATGGTGCCACGCGACGACGCTTTCGGTCTGTACATGGTAAGCGAGACCGTGCGCGACCGGACGGTGACGTCCAGTCGGTCAGTCGATGCCGCGCCGGCGGGAAGGCCCCAGAGCAGAAGCCCCGTCAGCGCGGCCAGCGTCGGCCGCGAGCATCGTAAACGCGTAGCCTCCAGCGTACACAAACATCGACAGGACCGCGATGTGCTGCTGTTCGAGTCGGCCGCCCAGAGTCCCGAGAGAGTGTGTGAATTCCGCCTAACGGCGGAAACTACAGAGCCCTTACTTGGAGTTCCTGTAGTTTCCGCCTTCAGGCGGAAGGTCCGAGCGCGCCCCGTCGCAACGATTTCTGACCCACCGATGACCAACATTGACCTCATCGATCCACAATTGACCCCTATGGAACCGTGGCGTGTGCATAAATTCGGCGGGTCGAGCGTCGCTGACGCGGCGTGCATGGAGCGGGTCGCCCGCATCCTCGAGGACGACCCGCGGACGCGTGTCGCGGCTGTCCTGTCGGCATGCCGAGGCGTGACCGACGCACTGCTGGCGCTGGTGAGTGCCGCCGAGCGCCAGGAGGACGGTGATGCGGGCCGGCTCGAGGCGATCCGGCAGCGTCATCTGATTATCGCGGAGACGCTGCTGCCAGCCGCCGACGCCGCGGACTACGTCCGCGAACTCGGCCGCAACTGCGAGGATCTCGCCGGGATCCTGCAGACCGTTCGCCTGTTGCGCATCGGTTCGCCAGTCGTGCGCGACCTCGTGGCTGGCTTCGGCGAGATCTGGTCGACGCGCCTGTTCACGCGCTATCTGCAGGCGCGCAACCGGCGCGCCGGCGGTGTGCACTGGGTGGACGCGCGGGAGATCGTCACCATCGACGCGGCGCCGCTGGGACCAAGCATCCTGTGGGACGAGTCGCGCGCGAACGCCGACCGCCTGATCCCGCAGGATTCAGGCGCGACGCTCATCATCACCGGCTTCATCGCACGGACGCGCGAGGGGCTGCAGACGACGCTCGGCCGGAACGGCAGCGACTTCTCCGCATCGATCTTCGGCGCGCTGCTCGACGCATCCGAGATCGTGATCTGGACCGACGTTGACGGGGTGCTGAGCGCCGACCCGCGCCGCGTTCCCGACGCCACCGTCATCGACGCCCTGTCGTACAACGAAGCGATGGAGCTGGCGTATTTCGGCGCCAAAGTCATTCATCCGCAGACGATGGCGCCGGCAGTCAGCCGCGCGATTCCGATCTGGATCCGCAACACGTTCGCCCCCGACAAGGCGGGGACGCTGATCTGCGCCGACCCGGTGTCGTCGCACCCGGTGAAGGGGATCACCAGCATCGACGAGGTGTCGCTGATCAACGTCGAAGGTACGGGCATGATCGGCGTCCCCGGGACGGCGCAGCGCCTCTTCGGCGCGCTGCGCGAGCACGGCATCTCGGTCGCCCTCATCTCGCAGGGGAGCTCCGAGCACTCGATCTGTTTCGCCCTCGAGCAGGCGGAGGCGGACCGCGCGGCGGCGGTCGTGCGGGAAGTCTTCGACCGTGAGCTGCGCCAGGGTCAGATCCAGCGCGTCGATGTCACGCGCGACTGCAGCATTCTCGCGGTCGTGGGCGACGGAATGGCCGGTACGCCGGGAATCGCGGCCAAGCTGTTCAACGCGCTCGGCACGTCAGGTGTCAACGTCCGCGCCATCGCGCAGGGGGCGTCGGAGCGCAACATCTCGGTCGTGATCGACGCGACGCAGACGGCGCGCGCCCTGGGATCCGTCCACGCGAGCTTCTACCTGTCGCCGCACACGATTTCGATCGGGCTGATCGGGCCGGGCCTGGTCGGGAGCGCTTTTCTCGATCAGCTCGCGTCGCAGGCGGAACGGCTGACGCGCGATTTCAGGCTGGACCTGCGCCTGCGCGGCGTCCTCACGTCGAAGACGATGCTCCTCGCCGATACGTCCGTGCCGATCTCGCAATGGCGCGAGTCACTGGCGCGCAGCGGGGCGCCGGACCTGCGGCGGTTCGTCGACCATGTCAACGCCGTCCATCTCCCCCACGCGGTGATCGTGGACTGCACCGCCAGCGCCGCGATCGCGCGCCACTATCCCGAGTGGCTCGCGGCCGGCATCCACGTCGTCACGCCGAACAAGCAGGCGGGAAGCGCCGAGATCGCTTTCTACCGGAGCCTGGCCGAGGCCCGCCGCGCGGGAGGCTCGCACTACCTCTACGAGGACACTGTCGGCGCCGGGCTGCCGATCATCCAGACTGTGCGCGACCTGCGCGAGACGGGCG
>JANPCT010001016.1:0-4303 GCA_031431095.1 Acidobacteriota bacterium
CCTGACAACGTCTGGGCGGTGGACGCGCGCGACGGATCGATCCTCTGGCAGTACTACTGGAAGACGCGCGGCGGAACGCACATCGGCACCCGCGGCGTCGGCATGTGGCGCAACTATCTCTTCTTCGAGACGCCCGACGACTATCTCGTGAAGATTGACGCGCGCACCGGCAAGGAAGCGTGGCACGTCCCGATCTCGTCATTCGAGCAGCAATACTTTTCGACGATGGCGCCGGTGATCATTCGCGACCACGTCATCGTCGGCACCGGGAACGATCTCGACGCGCCGGGATTCCTGCAATCGTACGATCCGGAAACCGGCAAGCGGCAGTGGATCCTCTACACCGTGCCGATGAACTTGGGCGATCCCGGCCTTGACACCTGGCCCAGCCTCGAGGCGGCGCGTCACGGCGGCGGACAGCCGTGGGTGCCCGGCGTTTACGATCCCGAGACCAACCTGTACATCTTCGGCACCGGGAACCCCACGCCGGCGTATACGCCCGCAGGACGCGGCACCGGCAGCGGTTTGTTCACCTGTTCGCTCGTCGCGGTCAACGTCGACACCGGCAAGATGGCGTGGTACTACCAGACGTCGCCGCGCGACATGCACGACTGGGACTCGACGCAGACGCCAATACTGATCGACGGTACGCTCAACGGACGCCCGCGCAAGCTGGTATCCACGGGGGCGCGCAACGGCTACTTCTTCACCGTCGACCGCGTGACCGGCGAGTACGTGGCGAGCGGGAAGTTCAGCGAGACCGCCAACTGGGCGAGCGGCCTCGACAAGCAGGGGCGTCCAATCCTCAACCCGGAAAAAGTCGCGACCATTCCCGGCGCCCTCGTCAGCAGCAGCGCAACGAACTGGCCGCCCCCGGCGTATTCGCCCGATACCGGGTTGTTCTATCTGCCGGAGAACAACAGCCTGGGCATCCGTTATCTGATCAACGACGACCCGCGCGGATCGATGGGGCTGGGCGGCACGTTGGTCGGCGGCGGTGTGGCGACCGGCGGCTCGATCACCGCGATGAACCCGCGGACCGCTAAAATCGCGTGGCGACGTCCTCTTCCAGGCGGCGGCGCCACCGGGATGCTGACCACCGCCGGGAAGCTGCTTTTCGCGGGTGATGGCGCCGGCAACGTCGTGGCGTTCGATCCGGCGAACGGCACGCCGTTGTGGCACGCGCGCATCGGCACCGTCGCGGGAGCGCCGCAGACCTACATGCTCGACGGCAAGCAATACCTGCTGGTCTCCCTTGGCGACGCGCTTGCCACCTTCGCGTTATACGGGGCGAAATAGGCGCGAGGCGCCACGCGCAAGGCGGCATGAACGTCTTCGATCCAGCTTCCACCTCAAGGATCGGACGATGCCGGAGCACTGCGCGCTCAACCTGCCATGGGGGACCGGCGAGACGCCGATCAAGGAGATCCTCCAGCTGGTGAAGAAGAACAAGTGGAAGATGCCGGCATCGGTCGAGAAGGAGTACGCCGTTCCTGACGGATCGGATCCGGTCCAGGAAGTACGGAAGTGCGTCGAGTACTGCCGCGCGGCGCTCAACGCGCCAACCGGCACCGCATCGCGCTAGCCCTAGTCCTCTACGGCAGCCGCTGGCGCATCGCCGGACGTCATGGGCGCGGCGCCGGCGCGAGGCGTGACGGATACGCGTGATCGAAGATGCTCCACATGAAGTCCGTCGTCATGCGGGCGCGATTGTGGCAGCTCATGCACCCGAGCTGCACGCCTTTCTGATCGAACGTTTCCATCGTCACGTTGGCGAAGGCGGAGAACGCTCCTGTTCCGGGAAAAGTATTCGCGATGCTGCCGTCCACGCTCGCCGGGATTGGGTGCGCTTGGTTCCCTTCGAGCCGCGGCCACTGCGTGACGATCAACCGGTAATGCTGCCACGGCGTGCCGGCTAACAGCCGCCGGTAAGCGTAACTGGTCAGCTCGGAGGCCGTGAGAATCGGCGCGTCGGCCGCGCGCACGACGTTGAACGGCCGCACCGGTTCCGGCGCCAAGGGCACGAGCGACAACGGATTCTGCTCCGGCATCCGCGCGTCGCTGCCATCGTGAAGGGTGAAGGCGCCTGGTGAATCGGCCCACTTCGGCGGGACGGTGTCGGCTTGCTCGAACGATGACCAGATCCACTGCGGCCGGCTTGTCGTCTTCTGCGCGATGTGCAGCCCGACGAGCCCGACCGTGACGCGGGCGCATCCGGAGCCGGTGGCGCGTTTCATCAGCGCCGTGCGGGTGTACAGCCGTTTGACCAGCGCCGCCGGCAGATTGCTGACGTCGATCCACGCGCTCTTGATTGCCACGGAACCGATGGGAAAGTCCATGACCGGCCGGTCAGGCCGCGGGCTCGGCACCGGCGGGAGGTTGTCGCGCAGGAAAAACCGGTTGCGGACGATGTGATCGAATGCGATGCGGTTGAAGAGCGTCAGCGTGCGGACGTAGCGGCCATTCTGCGCGACGAGCGGCGGATCGAGGACGCCAATTCCGGCCTGTCCAATGTCGTCGATCCCCGCAGCGGATCCGATCGTCACGTCGCCGAAGCGCACGGTCGCGGCGCAGGGATTGGCGACGGCCGCATCGTAGGCGTCGAACGCGGTCGCCGGCGCGGACCCATCAACGTGAAAGATCTCCCACAGCGGCTTGTAGGTCTCGAAGACGCGCGGACCCGCCGTGCCGATCGCCTTTGCGGATGCGGCGACGCCTCGACGTCCTGGCGCCGCGGGCCAGACCAGGGCGACGAGCGACCGCCACGAATAATCGTCGAAGTAATCAAGCGCGATACCGGGGAAACCGTCCGGGATACAGACGTCGCGGGGGAACTGCGGCGAAATGACGGGAGTCGGTTTCGCAGGGCACGGCGGCACCCGCGGCGCCTGAGCGGACGCCCCCAGGCTCACCAGGACTGCCACGGCCACGGCGCCAAGAGCGCGCGCCACCGAAGACGATTCCCCGAGAGTCATGTGATTGCGGATTATAATCCGCCGCATGGCTGGACTTTCCCGCCGTCAGTTCGGGGGTGCGCTGATCGCCGGGCTGCCGCTGGCCGCGGTCGTGAGGCTGGCAGGATTGTCGGCCGCCACGGAAATGCCGTTCTGGGTGAGCACCGCCAGCTTCCGCGATCTGCCGCGCGTAGCGGGCCGCGACAACCTGGACGAGGTGATCGGCGCGGTGCAGCGAGTCCGCGCCCCACACGTGGAACTGTCCCTCGCGAATCTCGAGCCCGCGCCGCCGAGCACGGCGCCGGTGATGGGCGGCTCAGCCGCCTATCCGCGCCGCATCGTGATGACACCCGAGGAAGTGGCCGCGACCAACAGTTCCGCGCGCGCCGCGCTGCGCGCGTGGCGGCTCCAGACGCCCGCCGCGTGGTTCGAACAGAGGCGCGTTCAGCTTGCCTCCGCCGGACTGTCGGCGGACGCGTGTGCCGTCTCATTCAACGACTCTTTTTCGGACGACGAAATCGACGCGACGTTCCGGCAGACCAGGGCGTTGGGCGTCACGACGGTCGGTTCGCCATTGACGATGGCCACGGCGCGGCGCCTGGCGCCGTTCGCGGAGCGGCATCAGGTCTTCGTCGCGATTCACAACCAGATCGACGGCAATCCCGGCGGTTCAATCGATACGCCTGCGCTGGGGCAGGCGCTCGCGCTGTCGCCGGCGTTCATGCTCAAGCTCGACGTCGGCAACCTCACCGCGTCGAACCGCGACGCGGTCGCCGCATTACGCGAGTACGAGTCGCGGGTGTCGTACGTGCTCGTGAAAGATCGGCTGCGCAACGGTGGCGCCAGCCAGCCGTTCGGCGAAGGCGACACACCGATTCGCCATGTATTGGCTGCCATTGGGGCCTCCGCGTCGCGCCTCCCCGCCGTGGTCGAGTACGATTACGTCGGCCTTCGTTCGTCCGTCGATGAACTCAGAGCGTCTGTGGCCTACTGCCGCGCACTAATCAACTAGTCAAGTGAGGAGCGAACCAGATGTCCTTTACCAGGCGTGAATTCGGAAAGCTGGCCATGGCGGGTCTCCCGGCGGCCGCGGTGCTGGGACGTGCGGAGTCGCTCTTCGGCGCGTTTGCGCAGGCCAAGCCGAACTCGCTTTTCAATGGCGTGCAGATCGGCGCCATCACTTACAGCTTCCGCGGCATGCCGGAGCAGACGGCCGAAGCCACGCTGAAATACGTCCTCGGCGCGGGCTTGAGCGCGATTGAGCTGATGGACAGTCCGGTCGAGAACAGCGCCGGCGCGCCGTCCGGTCGTGGCGGTGGCCCCGGTGGCGGTGCGCGCGGACGCGGCGC
>JANPCT010001017.1:0-2414 GCA_031431095.1 Acidobacteriota bacterium
CGATGCCCTGGCGCGCGAGGCGCCTGCGGTCGCTCGGCACTCCCGGATCGCGATAGTCGAGCGGTTCGCGGAGGACCGCGGTGAGCGACACGGTGCGGCCGGCTCGCCAGTCGTGACGGATGGAGCCGGCGTGCGCGCCCCCGACTGTGATGCGGACGCCGCCGCTGAGCGACAGGCCGCCTGCCTCCGTGACGTCCAGGACAGCGCCGAGTCCGCCGGAGGTGATCCCGGCGTCCTCGCGAAGAACGCCCGTCAGCCTGACCGGTGCATCAGCGGCCGGCGAGCGGGAGACCCAGGCGAGCAGCGCAGGTTGTGTGGTCTCCACGCGTGCCCGCGCGCCCAGAGACATGCCGGCCGCGGTACATCCGACGACCGTCGCGGCGACGACGAGTCCACTCCGGCCGCGGTAGAGCGCGAGCGCGGCCGCGAGCCAGGCAGCCCCGAGCGGCACCAAGCCGGACTGCGCATCGACGCTCGAGAGCGCTCCGGCGATGACGCCGGCCAGGATCGGAACGGCAAGCAGAAGCGCCGGCGCGGACATGCAAGCGCGGTGCGACGCGTTTCGTTCCGGATTTCACAGGGCGCGGTGATTGGCAGCGGCGAAGCTGGCAGGAATCGCGCGGAGCACAAGAGGCGACGTACGCATTTAGCGAACGTTGACACGAGCCCGGCGGACTGTGCGCCGGCCGTGTCGTCTCGCGCGCGGACTCAACTCGAGGTGTGTTCCTTGACCAGCGCCCACTCGCGCTCCATCTCCTCGAGCGTGGCGTCGTGCACCGATCGCCCGCGGGCGTGCAGGCGATCTTCGAGCGCCGTGAAGCGCCTGGTGAATTTCTCGTTCGCCGTGCGCAGCGCGGACTCCGAATCGATGCCGAGTTTCCGCGCGAGGTTGACGATCGAGAAGAGCAAATCGCCCATCTCCTCTTCCGTGCGCGCCGGACCCTCCGACTCGACGGCCTGGCGCAGCTCCGCGACTTCCTCCTCGATCTTGTCCACCACGTCGCCGGGCTCGGCCCACTCGAATCCGACGGCGGCCGCGCGCGTGCTGATCTGTTGCGCCCGCAGGAGGGCAGGCAGCGCTCGCGGCACGCCGCGCAGCACCGAGCGGCGCTCCCCTGCGTCCGCCTGCTCCGTGGCCTTGATCTGCTCCCACTGCTGGTGCACCTGCCCGGGCGTGTCGAGCGGCGTGCCGGCGGGGTCGAAGATGTGCGGATGCCGCCGCACCAGCTTCTGCGCGATCGACTGCAGCGCGTCCGTGACCGTGAAGTGTCCGGCGTCGGCGCTGATCTGCGCGAGAAACACCCCTTCGAAGATCAGGTCGCCGATCTCGCCGCGCAGCGCGCCGGTGTCGCCGCGATCGATCGCGTCGAGGACCTCGTGCGTTTCCTCCAGCACGAAACTACGCAGCGACTCGAGCGTCTGCTCGCGATCCCACGGACAGCCGTTCGGCCCGCGCAGCCGGGCCATGATGTCTACGAGTGCTTGGAACGCGGCGCCGGCATCGGAGGGCATGAGGGTCGTTATGGTACCATTGCACGGTGGAGAACAAAGAAGAGAGCGGCGCGAGTTTTCCTGATTTCCTGCTGTGGCTCGCGACGATGGCGGCGGTCAACTTCGGCGACCTGCCCGATCCCGCCACCGGCAAACGCGTCGAACCGAACATCACGGCCGCCGGGCAGTTGATCGAGATCATCGGCATGCTGCAGGGAAAGACCGCCGGGAACCTGACGCCCGATGAAGCCAAGCTGATCGACGAGCTGCTCTACGACCTGCGGATGCGCTTCGTCGATGCCCAGCAGGGGCAGCAGAAGCGCATCATCCTCGAACCCTGAGGGCGTGCGGATCACCTTTCTCGGCACGGGCACGTCGCACGGGGTGCCGATGATCGGCTGCGCGTGCGACACCTGCCGCTCGGCTGATCCGCGCGACACGCGCCTGCGGCCGTCCATTCTCGTCCAATCATCCCCGAAGACCGGCGGCCCTGCGACGACGATCCTCGTGGACGCGGGACCCGATCTGCGCGCGCAGGCGCTGCAGCATGGCGTCTCCGCGGTTGACGCGATCCTGTTCACCCACGGACACGCCGACCACATTCTGGGGATTGACGACGTGCGGCGCTTCAACGCGTTGATGAAGCGCCCGATGCTGTGTTACGGCGACGCCCACACGCTCGACGATATCCGCAAGACGTTCCATTACGTCTTCGATCCCGCGACGCCTAAAGGCGGCGGATTGCCGTCGCTCGACCTGATCGAGATCGACGGCCCCTTCCGCGTCGGCGCCTTTGACGTGCAACCCATCCCGTTGTGGCATGGCGAGCGCGCGATTCTCGGCTACCGGTTCGGGCCGCTCGCCTATCTCACCGACTGCAATCGCCTGGACCAGCGCGCCTGGCCGCTGCTCGAGGGGCTCGA
>JANPCT010001018.1:0-7052 GCA_031431095.1 Acidobacteriota bacterium
CATTGAATACTTTGAAAGCCTGTGAGCAGTAGACTCTTACCATTTTCCTTGATTGAATCATGTAATCCCGACTCTTTTAGTCGGGTATATTTGCTGTGTGATATTGCTCGTGATAGCATTTGGAAACTTAAAACAAAGTAGTGCTAGTAAGCCTGCTTTATTGCTTTGCTTCATTTCTTGGCAAAGAGGCTGCGGCCACCGCGCGCTATCGCATCGTCTTCGACGCGACGTGGACTTCGACTACTCATCCGCAGGACGCTCCGCCGAATCCGCACTTCTCACCCCCGATCGGGGCCACCCACGGCGAGGGCGTGACGTTCTGGCGGGACGGCGCCCTGGCCACCGAGGGCATCAGGCAGATGGCGGAGCTCGGCGCCACCACGACGTTAGGAGACGAGATGCGCGCCGCCATCGCCGCCGGGTCGGCCAATCAACTCTTCATCGGCGAAGGCTTCTCGTCACCCAAGTCCATCACGATGGAGGTGACGGTCAGCCGCGACTTCCCTCTTCTCACGCTGGTCACCATGGTCGCACCGAGCCCTGACTGGTTCGCAGGAGTGTCGGGGCTGCGGCTGTTGGAGAACGGGGTCTGGGTCGAGGACCGGGTCGTGCCGGCCGGAGTCTGGGACGCCGGCACCGACAGTGGCGCCTCGTTCGTGTCGCCCGACCGCGAAACGATTCCCCGCCAGTCGATCACGCGTCTTCTCACGCCGCCACTCGGCAGCCTGCCGCTCGGGACGTTCAGGATCGCGCGGATCGGCTGATACGGACGCGAACCGTCCGTTATCGACGCGCGTGCTATCTTTTCGAACATGGCTGGGAGAAAACATCTGCGCCGTCCGATCTCACGGCGCATGTTCGCCGCGGCGTCGCGCATCCTGCCGGGAGGCGTCGACAGCCCGGTGCGCGCGTTCAAGGCGGTCGGCGGCACTCCGCTGTTCATCGCGCGCGCGAGCGGGGCCCGCATCGAAGACGTTGATGGCAACAGCTACATCGACTACGTGATGTCGTGGGGTCCGCTCATCCATGGCCACGCCCCGAGAGGACTGTTGAAGGCGCTCGGCGCAGCGGCGGCGCGGGGAACGAGCTTCGGCGCGCCGACGGGCCTCGAAACGCGCCTCGCGCAACGGGTGGCGATGCTGATGCCGTCGATCGAGCGCGTCCGCTTCGTGAGCTCCGGTACGGAGGCGGCGATGAGCGCGGTCCGCGTCGCCCGCGCGGCCACGAAGCGCGACAAGATCGTGAAGTTCGAAGGCTGCTACCACGGCCACGCCGACGCCTTCCTGGTCCAGGCCGGCTCGGGCGCAATGACGCTCGGCGTGCCGACGAGCCCGGGCGTTGCCGCGGCCGTCGCCGCCGATACGCTGCTGGCGCGTTACAACGATCTCGCGTCGGTCGAGGCCATGGTCCAACGTCACCCCGGGCAGATCGCCGCCATCATGGTCGAGCCGATCGCCGGCAACATGGGGGTGGTCGCGCCCGTCGAGGGCTTTCTCCGCGGCCTGCGCAGCATCTGCGATCAGCACGGCATCCTCCTCGTCTTCGACGAAGTGATCTCCGGCTTCCGCGCTGCCGCGGGAGGCGCGCAGCAAGTGTTCCGCGTGCGGCCCGACCTGACCTGCCTCGGCAAGATCATCGGCGGCGGCCTGCCGGTGGGCGCGTACGGCGGACGCGCGGATGTCATGGAGATGGTGGCCCCGGCCGGCCCTGTCTACCAGGCCGGCACGTTATCGGGAAACCCGCTGGCGATGACGGCCGGGCTGTGGTCGCTGATGGAGATCTCGCCGGGACTCTACCGTCACCTGGCGAAGCTCGGCGCCATGCTCGCCGCCGGCTTCGCCGACGCGGCGCGAGCGGCTGGCGTCGCTATGCAGGTAAATGCCTTCGGTTCGCTGGTAACGCCGTTCTTCACGAGCGAACCGGTGCGCAACCTGGAGTCGGCGCTCAAGGCAGACACCGCGGCATACGGCAGATTCTTCAACGCGATGCTGTCGCGCGGGATCTATCCACCACCTTCGCAGTTCGAGGCGTGGTTCTTGTCCGGCGCGCACACGGAAGAAGATGTCAATAAAACCATCAGGGCGGCCAAGGCCGCCCTGATGGAGATGAACTAGCGCGCCGGGGAGCCGCTCAGCGAACGACCAGCGGCTGATCCAGCTTGACGCGCAGCACGGACCCGGACGGAAGGACCACATCCTTGCCTTCCGTGGCCGCGATGGTGCCGCCACCGCCGATCAGGACACCGAGCAGCGCGCCCTTGGCGCCGCCCAGAATCCCGCCGATGATCGCGCCGACGCCGGCGCCCGCGCCGATCTTGGCTGCTTCACCCTTGATGCCCTCGCTCTCGAGTGCCTGGGTGACGGTGCCGCGGATCGGATAGTTGCGCCCGCGGACCGTGATCTGATCGAACGCGACCGTCAGACTGCCCTTGCGGTCGGTGCGCGTCGCCTTGTTGACGGAACTGACCACTCCACGCAGGGTTGAACCCGCGGGAATCAGGACGTCGTTGCCCTGATACAGATCGACGGCGGTGGTCGCCGTAAAGCGATCCTCCGTCTGCGCGGTCGCGGAACTCAGCTCGCGCTCGACGCGCACGTCGATCTCCTGTCCGGCCGGGACTTCGTTGCGGCGCCCCGAGGACGTCTGACGCGACGGGTTCTGTTGATCTGAGGTGCCGCCGCCGTAGGTGGTGCCGCTACCGGATGCGCCGGTGCCCGTTCCATAGCCGGTGCCCGCGCCGCTGCCAGCGGCAGGCCAGTTCGACGACCCCTGGCGGACGTTGTCGCTCTGACGTGAGCCGTCGGCGCGCGCTTCGGACCGCACGGTCTCGACGTGCGAGCGGACGTCGTTGTAGTCGGCGCGGCTGACATGGCCTTCCTTGCGCATCTTCACGCGCAGGTAGACGACTTCGTCGCGCAGGTCGTCGAGCTGCGTCTGCAGCCGGTCCGCGAGCGACTGGTCACGGCTGCGCAGCCGCGATATCTCGTTGCTGGCGTCGTAGACCTGGTCCTGCAGGCGCTGAATGTCGGTGGTCGTCACGCTGTTCGATTGTGACTGGGACTGATTGCCGCCGTAGACTCCCGACTGAGCCGATGCAGGCTGGTTGAACAGCAAGGCGGCCAGCGCGAGGGTCCCGGGCTTTACGATTTTCATTACGTTCATCTATCCTGCTCCTTCTCTAACGAGACGGTTATTGCAAGACGAGCGCCGTCTCTAAGTTGTTGTGTATACGACAAGAGGCCCCGCTACGGGTGGTATGATCGTCCACAAATTGCCCCTCTGAAAATGCCCACCGTCAAGTTACATAAAACCGTCGGCGTCCGGGTCGGCACGGTCCAGGTTGGCGGCGGCGCCCCCGTGGTCGTGCAGTCGATGACGATGACGGACACGGCGAACGCCGCAGCGACGGCGCAGCAGTGCATCGAGCTGGCGGAAGCAGGCTCGGAGATGGTGCGGATCACCGTCAACGTTCCCGAGGCTGCCGCGGCCGTCCCCGAGATCAAGCAGCGCATGCTCGACGCCGGTGTCACCGCGCCGCTGATCGGCGACTTCCACTACAACGGCCACCTGCTGTTGACGCGGTTTCCCGATTGCGCCCAGGCGCTCGACAAGTACCGTATCAATCCCGGAAACGTCGGCACCGGCAAGCGGCGCGACGAACAGTTCTCGACGATTTGCGGCGTCGCGCGCGACCGCGGTAAACCGGTGCGCATCGGCGTCAACGGCGGCTCACTCAACCAGGAGCTTGTCGTCGCCAAAATGCAGGAGAACACGGATGCCGCGCTCGGCCGCAGCTCCGAGGACATCATCAACGAGTGCATGGTCCTGTCCGCCGTACAGTCGACCGAGCTCGCCCAGGAGTCCGGGTTGCGGCGCGACCAGATCATCATCTCGTGCAAGACATCGAGGCCGCGCGATCTGATCGCGGTGTACCGCGAACTCTCCCGCAGGACGGATCAGCCGCTGCACCTCGGTCTGACGGAAGCAGGGATGGGCACCAAGGGGCTGGTGTGGTCCGCCGCGGCAATGGGCGTGCTCCTCAACGAGGGGATCGGCGACACCATCCGCGTCTCGCTGACGCCGCGCCCCGGCGGCGATCGCCGCGAAGAAGTCTACGCCGCATGCGAGCTGCTCCAGTCGCTCGGCTTGCGCGCATTCTCTCCGAGCGTGACCGCCTGCCCCGGGTGCGGCCGCACCACCAGCAGCACGTTCCAGGAGCTCGCCGAGCGCACGCAAAATTACATCCGTGAACGGATGCCGGAGTGGAAGACGCAGTACGTCGGCGTTGAAACCATGACCCTCGCGGTGATGGGCTGCGTGGTGAACGGTCCCGGTGAATCGAAGGCCGCAAGCATCGGCATCAGCCTGCCAGGCACCGGCGAGGCCCCCAACTGTCCGGTCTACATCGACGGCCAGCACGCGACCACGCTGCGTGGGACCTACGCTGAACTCGACGCGGCGTTCCGCCAGCTCGTCGACACGTACGTCACGACGAAATACGCGAAGAAGACGTAGTACGGCAGGCTTTGGGTTTTTGGGCTTTAGGCTTTACGAAGCGCCTACCGAACGCGCCTGCGCCGGGTTGTTCTCGGGGTTCTTCTGCATCGGGTCGCCGCCCGGTCGGGGACGGCCTGTCTGGTGAGCCATGAGTCTGTCCTCCTCGCCGTGTCACACAGCAAGGCGAGTGGCTTCGCGCATCCAGACCCGCAGCAGCCCGACACCGCAGATCGCCAGCCCAACCGACAAACCCCACCAGAGTCCGATGACACCCCATCCAAACTGGAAACACAAGGCGTAGCCGAGTGGCAAACCGACGAGCCAGTGAGCCGCCAGGTTCCACAACATGGCGGTGCGGGTGTTCGATAATCCGCGCAACGCGCCCGTCGTCACGCCTTGCAGCCCGTCGAAGAGCTGGAACACGGAAGCCACAAACAGCAGCGACATACCCAACTCGAGCACCGCAGCGTCAGCGGTGAATGCCCTGATGAGGAGATGTGGAACTGCCAGGAAGATGAAGGAGGCGGTGGCCATGAATCCAGCGCCGATCGCGATCGCCGTCCATCCCGCGCTCGCGGCGCCTCGGGGGTCGGCCCGGCCGATCGCCTGACCGACGCGCACGGCCGCGGCTGACGCGACGCCGAGCGGCACCATGAACGTCAGTGCTGCGAGGTTCAACGCAATCTGATGCGCCGCCAACGCGTTCGCCGAGAGCCGTCCCGCGAGCGCGGAGACGGCCGCGAACACACCGACCTCCAGCGCGGTCTGGCCGGCCGCGGGAATACCCAGCACGAACAGGGTGCGCACACGCGACAGATCCAGATGCATCGGCGTATCGCGCAGCCTCGGCGTCACCCGCGCTTCATGACGGATGATCGCGACGAGCAGCCAGCCGGCCATGATGATCCTCGAGAGGAGCGTCGCATACGCCGAGCCGGGCACTCCCATCGCCGGCACCCCGAGATGTCCGTACACCAGCACCCAGTTCGCGGCCGCGTTGACGAGGTTGGCGGCGATGAGCGCGAACATCACCGGCCGCACGCGGCTCATCGCCTGCAGATAGCGGCGGAACGAGACGTAAAACAGGAGCGGCGGAAGGCTCCAGGTGAGGATCGCCAGGTACGGCTGTACCAGCACGAGTACATCCGGTGGCAGCCCCCACCTGCCAAGCACTGCCCGTACGGCGAAGAGAACCGCCATCATCGGAGGCGCAACCAGGACGCTCAACCACATGCCGGCCACGAGCCAGCGATGACATTCGTCCAGGCGGCGCGCACCGAAGGCCTTCGCGACCAGGGGATCGAGGCCGAGGAGCAGACCCATCGCGAAGATCGCGAGCGCGATGAAAAGCGTGCTGGCGAGGCCCACGGCGCCGATGGCGTTCGGCCCAAGGCCTCCCACCATCAGCGTGTCGACGATCCCCATCGTCACCCAGCCGAGCTCCGCCATCACGACGGGTGTCGCGAGCGCCAGCATCGGGCGCAATTCGCGGCGGATCATTTCCACCGTATTCTATGAGTGATGTGGCGGGTCCTGCTTTCGCTGGTGCTGCTGGCGCAGCAACCCGAGACGATGTCGCTCCTCGACAAGCCGCTCTATGCGCCGCGGCTGCCCCGGGAAGAACGCGCGGCGCGGGAGTCCGCGCTGGTGGAGGCGCGCGCCGCGTACGAGCACGATCCGGTGAGCGTCGATGCGGCGATCGCGCTTGCGCGCGCGGAGATGGCCATCGGCCGCGTCGGCGATGCCCTGGAAATCATCACGCGCGCGCAGGAGGGAAAGCCCGACGATCCACGGCTCGCTCTCGAGCGGGCGCGCGGTCTCATCACGATCCGCAAGTTCGAGCTGGCAGTCAAAGCCCTCGCCAAGCCCGCCGAGACGCTCCCCGACGCGCGCTGCGCCCTCGGGCTGGCGCAGTACCTGGCGGCAAGTTACGCGCGGGCGCGTGAGGCGCTCGCGAAATGCCCGGAGCCCGGCATCTTCGCGTACCTCGCGGACGCGCGCGCCGGATCCTCCGGCACCCCGCGGCCTGTGGTCACACGAGAGCCCACCAGGGATCGTTCGGTGATCCGTCTCCCTGGCGCGGCGACACCCGGACCGTCCATGCGCCTCCCGCTCGAGGCGATGTATTTGGACGCGGTAGAACGATTTATCAAGGGAGACACGGCGGGCGCCAGAGCACTGCTCAAACAGATCGTCGAAAAGGACAGGGACCGGTGGACGGACCCGGTCTACATCGCGGCGGAAGTGGACTACGCCGCCATCCTCAAGTCGGAAGGCAAGCGCCCGAAGAAAGACAAGCAGCAGCCCGCCGGGCCGGCGCGGCGGGCCAGCGCTATCGCCAGGGAACGAGTTTTTCGATCCCGTGAAGGCGCATCAAATCGTTATAGATCACGGTGACCATCAGCGTCAGCAGGAGGACGAACCCGGCGAGCAGCATCTTCTCCTTGGCGCGCATGCTGAAGTCGCGGCGAGCCAGCCCTTCGAGGCCGAGGATGAAGATGTGGCCGCCGTCGAGCACCGGGATGGGCATCAGATTGAGGAGGCCGAGATTCAGG
>JANPCT010001019.1:0-6091 GCA_031431095.1 Acidobacteriota bacterium
GCTGCGCCGGCTGGTCGCCCTGGGTCTCGTGACATCATTGCGGGGTGATGCGGCGCCGCGATTCGCCCTGACCGCCGAGGGGAACAGGGAAGGCGGACGCAGATTCGCAGACGAGTTCGCGGACCTGACCAAGCCGGGTCACGGCGAGTGCGGCGATCCCGATTGCGATTGTCAGCGCACGGGGTCGCCCGAAGACTGCCGGCACCGCGTGGCCGGACTGGAGTGACGTGAGAATCGCGATAGCGGGAAAGGGCGGCACCGGCAAGACCACCATCGCCGGGACGCTGGCGAGGCTGATCGCGCGGCGCGGACGCGAGGTGTGGGCGATCGACGCAGACTCGAATCCGAATCTGGCGGTCACGCTCGGCGTCCCGCGCGAAGCGCACGCCGGACTGACGCCCGTGCCGCGGACGATCCTGCGCGACGATCCGTCGGACGAAACCGGCAAGCGCAAGGTGCTCGGCGTCCCCGCCGCGGACGTGATCGCCCGCTACGCCTATCGCGGCCCGGACGCGGTGCGCCTGCTGCTCATGGGCCGCGTCGATCACGCCGGCGCCGGTTGAATGTGCGGGGCCCATGCCGCGGTGCGGCATTTGATCGGCGGCATTCTCGAAAGCGACCAGCACGTGACCGTCGTTGACATGGAAGCCGGACTCGAGCACCTCAGCCGCGCGACCGGGCGACACGTGGACACGCTTCTCGTCACCCTCGAGCCGTACTACAAGGCGCTCGAGACGTCGCGGCGCGCGGTCCTGCTCGGACGCGAACTCGGGATCGGACGCGTCGTTGGCGTCGGCAACAAGATTCGGGACGAAGCGGACGCGGCAGCAGTCCGGCAGTTTGCCGCGGCGCACGACATTCCGCTCGTCGCGGAGATTCCCTTTGACGATGCCGTCCGCCTGAACGATCTGGCGGGCACGCCGTTTATCGACGTTGCCGGCAGCCCGGCCGTGCGAGCCATCGATGGCCTGGCGGGTTGGCTGCTCGGTAGACCGTAAGCCACCGAAGCCCGTGGGCACTGAAGCGGTAGCGCGTCACACCCAATCTCGCCTGTCAGGGTGCTGAACATGTGCGCGCTCGGGCCTTCCGCCTGAAGGCGGAAACGACAGGAACTCCTACTCAGAGCTTTGTAGTTTCCGCCTTTAGGCGGAATTCACTCACACCCTCACTCTTTAGAGTTCGCGCCAGCGACTTGCCGTCGCTTCCGAGCCTCCGGACTGTCGCGACTCGCAAACGCCGTGACCCTGGCGGGGTAGCCGCGCTCGGCTTAAATCGCTACTTCGCCGTCAAACTCTTGAGGAAGGCCACCAGGTCCGTTCGCTGCGCCGCGGTCTTCGCGAAGAATGGGTGGGGGCTGTCCACGCCGCGGGAGGGATCGAGGAGACGTTCCAGGCTCGGCACGGAGTTGTCGTGCAGGAATACCGGCTTGCGAGCCAGATCGAGCAGCAGCGGAAGCGCAATGCCGCGCTCGAGACCGCGGACGCTCGCGTTGAGGACCGCCATCTTGTCGTCGAACGTATTTCCGGGTGTGTCCATGATCGGGTTCAGCGGCGGCTGCCGTTGCGCCAGGACCATTGGCTTGTCCCCGGGAAAAATGGTCTTCATCGGCACGATCATCGGCGCCACGATTTTGCCCTGGTCGAGGTTGTGGCACGACGTGCAGTTCGCCGTGAAGGCCGCCTCACCGCGCTTCATGGACGCCTTGTCGCCCCTGGCTCCGTCCGGCGCCGGCAGGCTGTTCATATACGCGTTGAGATCGAGCAGCTTCTTGTTGTCCACGCGCACGCCGATCGGGGTGGCTTCGTCTCCGGGCTTGCCGGTCGTCGACGTCTTGACGAAGGGGTATCCCTGCACTCCGGTCGCGTCGAGGACCTTCACGTAGTCGTCGATGATCTCGTCGCCGGCGGCGCCACCGAGTGTGTGCAGGAACGCCCGGCCGCCCGGCGTGGTGAGGTCCGTGAGGTCGAACAGTACGGTGTAAACCAGATTCGAGAAGTTATCCAGTTTGCTGATCGCGCCTTCGCTGCCCCACGGCGCCGCGAGATCGGCACGGAACATCGGCGTGATGTGCATCGGCACGCCATTGCCGTCCGGAGCATCGTCAAACATGCCGATGGGGTAGTAGCGGGGATCGCTGAAGTAGGCGTCGAACTCTGCCTCGGTGGAGGTCTCTGTCAGCCCTTTCGGCGCGCGACCGAGCGTCTTGCCGCCGTTGGCCGTGAGCGCGAGTTGGGCAAGAGGATAGAACGCTCGCGTGTTCGCCGCGGTGGCGAGCGTGGCGCCGACGTTGAGAAAATGCGGCGTTGGTCCGTCGACCTCCTTGCCGATCGAACCGCCTTTCGGCAGGGAGAAGACCGAACCGTCGGTGATGGCGTGGCAGAACGCGCAGGCAACGCCGACCCTGTCGCCCGATCCGACGTCGATACGCCCATCGCCGTTGGAGTCCTTCGCCACGACGCCGATCACGGCGTTGGCATTAATCAAGGCGACGGTCGTCGCGACATCGTTCAGTCTGGGCGCCCGCGCCGGGGAGAGATCTGTCTTCAGTTCGGCCGCCAGGACCGGCTTCATCGCGTCGGGCACGGCGTCGATGTTGATGTTGTAACCCGCCTTCAATGCATCGACGGGGGTGAACTTCGCCGCGACCACCCCTGCGGGCAGCCGCGCCGCGTCTGTCCAGAAGCCCTCATTGCCGAAGGTCTCCATGCGGAAGATGGTCTTTCCGTCGCTGCGATCGCCGGTCTCGTGTCTGTTGGGGTTGTCTTTCGGCATCGCCGGGCCACTCTGGCCCGCCGCCCATCCAAGGGAGGCAACGAGCGTGAGCGCCCCGCAGGTCATCAATCGTGCCGGCATGCGGCTGGAACGTCCGGGCATGTATGCTCTCCTCAACCTGATTCGCAGCTCCTCAACACTGACTCTCGGCCGTCCAGCTAATTCGAAGAGGCGCGTCCCTATTCATACGCGGCGAGTGGTGGTTCAGATGTGGGGCAGGCACACATTCGGAAATCCGACTTCGGTTTTCGGGCGTATTCCTGTCGGCACGGGGAATACCGACCACCGCACCGCATTAATCGTTTCACGATAGGAACTGCCCATGTTTGGCTCACTCGGCTTGCCGGAACTGTTCATCATCCTGACAATTGCCTTGATCATCTTCGGCCCGCGCAAGTTGCCTGAGCTGGGCAGGTCCCTTGGCCGCAGTCTGTCGGAGTTCAAGAAGGCGTCGCACGAACTGCGCAGCACGCTGGACGAGGAGATCCGGTCGGAACAGCGGGACGCTCATCGCTCCTCGCCGGTCACCGGCGTCGCAGGGCAGACCGATGACGCCGAGCGGGCGACGTTGTCGAGCACGACAATGCCGGACGCCGCGGTGCCAGAGCACGGCCGGGCGTAGGGCCGAAGGCCATCGGGTCGGCGCTCAGCCGCGGCCGGGCGAGGGCGGACGTAAGCCGTGGGTGGAGCGCGACAGGACGTCTGAATAGAAGTCAGCCGTTTGCTTAGCGATACTGGTCCAGCTGAACCGCTCTTCGACGCGCACCCGTGCCTTTCGTCCCATGGAACGACGCAACTCCGGGTCGTCGAGCAGCACGTTGACGGCGGCCGCCAGGTCGCGCGAGAACTGCGCGGGATCGCGCGGCTCCACCTCCGCCGCACTGACCGTCTCCAGCGGCACCAAGAGACCCGTCTCCCCGTGCTCGACCACCTCCGGGATGCCGCCGACCGCGGATGCCACCACAGGTGTCTCGCAGGCCATAGCCTCGAGGTTGATGATTCCGAACGGCTCGTACACCGAAGGGCAGACGAAGATCGCCGCGTGGGTATAAAGGGTGATCACCTTGTCCTTCGGCAGCATCTCGCGAAGCCAGACGATCGGGTGCGGGCTCTGGGCGCGGGCGCGCGCGACCGCTTCTGTCATCTCCTGCGCGATTTCAGGCGTGTCGGGCGCCCCGGCGCACAGCACGACCTGCGCACCGGCGTGCAGATGCGTGATGGCATTGACCAGGTGGATGATGCCCTTCTGCCGCGTGATGCGGCCGACAAACAGCACATACGGCACGCCGGGGTCGATCCCGTACTCGACAAGGATCGCCGCGTTCGGCGCCGGCCGGTATTGCTGCAGGTCGATGCCGTTGTGGATGACGCGGATGCGGCCAGGCGACACGCCGTACAGCTCACGCACGTCGCGCTGCATTGACTGCGAGACCGCTACGACGCCGTCCGCATTCTGATACGCGGTCCGCTCGATGAAGGTGGACACGTGATACGCCGTGCCCAGCTGCTCGACCTTCCACGGCCGGTGCGGTTCGAGCGAGTGGGTCGTCAGGACGAGCGGCACATCCTGCAGATATTTGCCGAGGCAGCCGGCCAGGTGGGTGTACCAGGTGTGGCAGTGCACCACATCGACGCCGGCGAGTCTTCCGCTCATCACCAGATCCTGCAGCATCGTCGCGAACAGCTTCACGTGCCGCGGGTCCTGCGCCGGCAACTGCACGGGCGGCAGCACGCCCTCGACGCGCAGCCGGTCGCCCGATTCCTGCTGATCGCCGAAGCAGAGCACGTGCACGAAATGGCCGAGCGCGGCGAGCTCGCGCGTCAGGTATTCCACGTGCACGCCCGCGCCGCCGTAGACGTTGGGCGGGTACTCGTTGGTCAGCATTGCAATCCGCATGGCACTCCCGGACACCGATCATGCCGTACAGCTTGACAAAACTTGCTTTACCAAGCAAAGTATCATTAACTTGGTTATGCAAAGTTAAACCATGCAGATCTTCCGCGCTTCGCACCTCGGGATGTGTTTCGGTGTCCGGGACGCCATCGACCTCGCGGTAGGCTGCGCCGAGACGGCGCCGCTGACCGTGCTCGGGGACCTGGTCCACAACGACGCGGTCCTTGCCGGCTTGCGTTCGAGAGGGATCGCGACGGCGAACGACCCCGCGCGTGCCACGACCCGGACCGTCATGGTGACGGCGCACGGCGCCTCGGAACGATCGCGGGCCCGCGCGCGCGCCCTCGGTCTGGAGGTCGTCGACGGCACGTGTCCGCTCGTGCGCGTCGCGCACCGCGCCGTCCAGGCGCTTGTCCGCGGCGGCTACCACCCGATCATCATCGGGCAGCGCGGACACGTTGAAGTTCGCGGACTGACCGAAGACCTTGAGGCTTTCGACGTCGTCCTCGACGAAGCCGAGGTACCGGCGCTGACGCCGCGACCGCGTCTGGGCGTGGCGGCGCAGACCACGCAGCCAATCGACAAGGTACGGCGCCTCGTCGCCTGCATTCGGCGGCGCTTCGCGGGTGCCGACGTCCACTTCATCGATACCGTCTGCCGCCCGACGAAGCAACGCCAGGCGGCCGCCATCGACCTCGCACGCCAGGCGGACGTCGTCATCGTCGTTGGTGGGGCCTCCAGCAACAACACGCGCCAGCTCGTGGAGACGTGCGCGCAGTACTGCCCTCGCGTACATCACGTCCAGACGGATGCCGATCTGCGCGCCGACTGGTTCCGCGGCGCCGACACGGTCGGCCTGACCGCCGGCACGTCGACGCCCGACGATGTGGTGGATCGCGTCGAGTCGCGTGTTCGTAGTTTTACCCGGAACAGCAGCCGTGGAGCCGGCGAGGCGGCGCTGTGATGCACTCCCTGCGGCCGCGCACCGCATGGAGCCTCGTCGCGACCTTTGCCGTTGCGATGGCCTGGGTGGAGGCCGCGTGCGTCTACGACCTGCGCGTGCTGGTCAATCGGCTGGATCCCTATCAACAGAATCCGCTGCCGATGGCGGGCGCGCTTGGCGCCATCGAGCTGGGGCGCGAAGTGGCGACGCTGGTGATGCTCGTGGTTGTCGGCGGGCTTGCCGGCCGGACCGCCCGCGCGCGTCTCGCCTACACGTCCATTGCCTTTGGCGTGTGGGACATCTTCTATTACGTGTGGCTCAAGGTCATGAGCGGGTGGCCGGGGTCGCTGTTCGACTGGGACGTCCTCTTCCTGCTGCCGTTGCCCTGGTGGGGGCCCGTCATTGCGCCCGTGTCGATAGCCTTGCTGATGATCCTGTGGGGAACGCTCGCGACCGCTTCGCCTGAGCCGGGACGATGCAGT
>JANPCT010001020.1:0-3065 GCA_031431095.1 Acidobacteriota bacterium
CAACTCGTACATGAAGATCTACAACGCCAATACCGATCAGCTGTCGGATCCGGACAAGATCAAGCCGGGACAAGTGCTGAAGCTACCCGTGTGATTGGCGATTGTTGATACCGAGGGCGATTGACGGACGGGCGACTGGGGATTGGTGATCGACCATCCCTCCAATGGGTCAATCCGTTAATCGCCATTGTCAGCGCTTTGTGAGCTGGGCGGCGGTGATGAAGCGCGGTTCGATGTCGACGGGAACTCCGCTCAGCCGATCGAGCAGCTTCTTCACGTCCGGCCGCACGACCCCCAGACGATCGACCATGTCCTTCGCCTTGGCGTAGCTTCCCTCAGCCTGCAACGTCATGATCTCCTTCGTCAAGGCGGTCACGGCGTCACCAATCCTCGCGGGGTCCACCGTAAAAGTCCCGTCGCTGCGCACCTTGAACGCGCCGGCGTCGAGGAGATAGTTCAGCTGCACCGCGATCCCTTTGCCATGCGCTTCGTTCACGCCAAAGCGGATCGACCGGAACGCCGACGCGAGGAACGTCGTGTACATCGTTTTCGCGATCGCGGGATCGAGCTGTTTGTGGTCAGCGAGAAAGCGCAGCGCCCACAGCCCCGAGACATCCGCCTTGGCCTCCTCGACGGCGCTGTAGGTTTCCTTCAGCTCCTGCCGTACCGTCGTCTGGCGGCCGCCAACCGTGATGTTGTGCGGACCGAGACCGTGCATCAGCTCGTGCATCAGGATGTGGGTGAAGAACGCGTCGAACGACACCTTTGTCTGGTCCGCCGCCGGCAGCGCGATCTTGGAAATGGGCATCAGCACGAGCTTGAACTTCGCCTCCTGCACGTTCTTCAGCATCACCCGCTTCGTCCCCTTTTCCTTGACGACGCGTTCGTCGTTGGGGAGGTTGTAGGCCGCGGTCTGCACACCGCGGTTGCCGTCGCCGGCCGCGAACACTTCGTTGACCACGCGAATCGGGGCGAAGGCGCCGAGCTGGGGATTGCGGTACTGCGCGTCGATGGGAAGATTGTTTTCGAGCTCCTGCAGATGTGCGCTGAAGGCCTGCAGCTTCTTCGACTCGGCCTCGTCGCGCACCGTGATGAAGGCTTCGAACGCCGCCTTGGCGTTGAACCACTCGTCCTCGTAGACCTCGTACGGGCCGATGGTCGGCTCCACGGCGGCATCGAGCTCCATCCAGGCCACGTCGCTGGCGTAGTAGTCGTTCGACAGAAACGCGTCGGCACGCGTCGTCAGAAATTTCTTGAGGGTTGGCTCGCTCGTGAGCTCCGCCGCCTCGCGGAGCAACCGCGCCGCGAGCGCCAGCTCTCCCTGGTACTCGACACTGTAGGGAACGGCGGTGAACCCCTTGTCGTCGCTGCTGCGGCGGATCGTCGTGAAAAAGCCGGTCCCGGCGTCCCTGGCGGCGCCCGTCAGGCCATCGAGCCAGGCCTGCACATCCGGCTTGGCGGCGGCCGCCGGATAGAAATTCGCGGATTCGGGTTTGGCCGGCGCGCCAGGCACGAAGGAACGGTTGTCATCGAGCCGATCCCACGGGCCCTTGTTGATCAGGAAGTAACGCAGACGCGCTGCGGCAGAGCGGGATGCCCGCGGACCGACGGGCCGCGCGGCGCGCGACGCCAGGTCCTGGAGCATGGCGTCGTTCCCGGCCCAGACCTGGCGAAGGAACAGGGCGTCCATGATGCGGGCCGCCTCGATCAACCGGGCGAGCGCATCGCGCTCGTTAGGCGGCAGCGCTGACAGGTCGGCGCCGATATCGGCAGGTGCGTAGCGGGCGGTCATCTTCTGGAGTTCGGCAAGCGTGGGCATTGGTGTGCTTTCCTGTCCGCCGGGGGCCGCCGCGAGCAGCCAGCCGCACACCAACAGGGAGGTGCAGCGGCGGAGAAGGGGGGAAGTCGTGGGCATGCGTGTCATCTGTTTCTGGCCTACAATAAGAAGATTGTAATCCGACCGGATTCCCCGAGGATGGCTCGCTCCCATATAAAGACGATGAGAAACCCCGCGCCGAAGGACGATCGCGATCTTGAAGCTCTAGAACAACGCGAGTGGCGCGAAGCACTCGATTACGTCGTCCAGCAGGGCGATCTCGGCCGGGTGGAACGGCTGCTGTCGACCCTTCGCCACCACGCGCGGATGAGCGGCGTCGCGCTGCCGTTTTCGGCGGTCACGGCCTACGTCAACAGCATCCGCCCCGACGAAGAAACGCCGCTACCCGGCAGCCATGAAATCGAGCGCCGGATCAAGAGCCTGGTCCGCTGGAACGCCATGGCGATGGTGGTCCGCGCCAACCGCGTATCTGACGGCATCGGCGGCCACATCTCGACCTACGCCTCGGCGGCGACGTTGTACGAAGTCGGCTTCAACCACTTCTTCCGCGGCAAGGGGCGCGATGGCGATGGCGATCTGATTTATTTCCAGGGTCACGCCTCACCAGGGATCTACGCCCGCGCGTTTCTCGAAGGACGGCTCTCCACTGAAAAACTCGACAACTTCCGCCACGAGCTGCGTCCCGGCGGCGGCCTGTCCTCGTACCCGCATCCCTGGCTGATGCCGGATTTCTGGGAGTTCCCGACCGTTTCGATGGGCCTCGGGCCGATCATGTCGATTTACCAGGCCCGCTTCAATCGCTACCTGGAGGATCGCGGCCTCAAGAAGCCGTCCGCCAGCAAGGTGTGGGCGTTCCTCGGCGACGGCGAGACCGACGAGCCAGAGTCGCTCGGCGCCATCAGCCTGGCGTCACGCGAGAAGCTCGACAACCTCGTCTGGGTCATCAACTGCAATCTCCAGCGTCTCGACGGCCCGGTGCGCGGCAACGGCCAGATCATCCAGGAGCTCGAGGCGAGCTTCCGCGGCGCCGGCTGGAACGTGATCAAGGTGCTGTGGGGCAGCGACTGGGATCCGCTCCTCGCCGCTGACCACGACGGCCTCCTCGCCAAGCGGATGGGCGAAGTGGTGGACGGGCAGTACCAGAAATATGCCGTCGAGTCCGGAGCGTATTTCCGCGAACACTTCTTCGGCACCGATCCGCGTCTGCTCGACATGGTCAAGCACATGT
>JANPCT010001021.1:0-1763 GCA_031431095.1 Acidobacteriota bacterium
GCGCTCATCCGCGAAATGCGCGCATGGGCGATCCCCGATGATGTCAGCGTGATCATCTGGACGATGATGGGCGCCGTCACGATGGTGCTGCTCATCGCCTGCTTCAACGTGGCCAACCTGATGCTGGCGCGCGCCTCGACCCGCTCGCGCGAGATGTCGATTCGGACCGCCCTCGGCGCCGGCCGCGGACAGATCATCCGCCAGCTGCTGACCGAGAGTGTGATCGTCGGCGTGCTGGCCGTGCCGCTGGGCATGGCGTGCGCGTGGGGCGGCCTGAAGCTGATGGATGCATCGATCCCGCCGGACAACATCCCCTATTTCATCCACTGGTCGCTCAACGTGCGCGCGCTCCTGTACGCGTTCGTGGTGGCGGCACTGACGGGCATCGTCTTCGGGCTCGCTCCCGCGCTCCAGGCGTCGAAGCCGGATCTGCAGGAGGCCTTGAAGGAAGGGGGCCGCGGCACCGCGGGCGGGGGCCGCGCATGGGTGCGCAACACGCTCGTGGTTGCGGAAGTCGCCCTGTCGCTGGTGCTGCTTATCGGCGCGTCACTCTTCGTCCGCAGCTTCCTCAACATCCAGCGCGCGACGGGTGGCTTCGACGCCGCGCCGTTGATGACGATGCGGTATTACCTCGCCAACGAGCAATATCCGACCCCCGAAGCCAGGGTGCGGCGCACCGAGGACATCCTGCGCCGCGTCGAAGCGCTGCCGGGCGTGCAGGCGGCGTTTGCCTCGAACATGATTCCGCTGGACAGCGGCGGCGGCTTCAGCCAGATCGTCATCGAAGGCCGTCCGTTCGATAGGGGCAAGGAGCCGGGGATCGAATACATCGGTGTCTCGCCGCACATGCTGAAGACGCTCGGGCTGTCGGTGGTCCGCGGCCGTGAGTTGACCGACACGGAATCGATGACGAAAACACCGTATGCCGTGATCAATCAGGCGATGGCGAGAAAGTTCTGGCCCAACGACGATCCGCTCGGTCGCCGTTTCCGTACGCTGAGCGAGGCTGACGGCGGCTGGTTCACCATTGTCGGCATCGCGCCCGACTACCGGCACAGCGAGCTGGACAACACCGAGCCGATCGACGCGTGCGCGTATGTGTCGCTCGCCTACGGCGCCTTCCCGAATACCGGCATCACGATCAGGGCGAGCGGGGATCCCGGGCTGGTCTCCGCACCAGCGCGCGAGGCGATCCGCACCTCGGATCCGCGCCTCGCGGTGTTCCAGGCGGCGACGATGAACGAAGTGCGCCAGCGCGGGTACTGGCAGTACTTCATGTTCGGCTGGATGTTCTCGCTGTTCGGGTGCACCGCGCTGCTGCTCGCATCGATTGGTGTCTACGGTGTGCTGTCGTACTCCGTGACGCAGCGGACGCAGGAGATCGGCGTGCGGGTCGCCCTCGGCGCCAGCCGCATGGACGTGCTGAAGCTGGTCGTGATGCAGGGGCTGAAGCTCGCTGTGATCGGCGTCGCCATCGGCGTCGTCGGCTCCTTCTTCGTGACGCCGGTCATCGGCAGCCAGCTGGTGAGCGTGAGCCCGACCGATCCGGCGAGCTTCATCGGCGTATCGCTTTTCCTGACAACCGTCGCGTTCCTGGCGAGCTACCTGCCGGCGCGGCGGGCGACCGCGGTGGATCCGCTGGTGGCGCTGCGCGCCGAATAGGCTGCAGCCCTCAGGCGCTGGATTGGGCGTTATGATCCTCCTCGGAGGATTCATGCGCTCGCTTCTGCTCGCCGCCGTCGTCTCTTTCGTGGTGGTTCCCC
>JANPCT010001022.1:0-8642 GCA_031431095.1 Acidobacteriota bacterium
CCACGATCTCGGCATCGCCGACATCATTTCGGTGCCGCGCGTCCATCGCGGCTATCCCGCGGAGAAACCGCCTGCGGTGTCGGAGGTGCTGATCCGCCAAAGCACCGTCCCGGGCGAAGTCGTTGCCGACCCGTTCATGGGATCCGGAAGTGTCGGCGTCGCCGCGCTGAGGTCGGGGCGCCGGTTCTGCGGCACCGACCTCAACCTGCAAGCCGTGCGGCTGACAGCGGAGCGGCTGCGGCCCTTCGGCGACGGGCATGTGCCAGACAATCTGCCGGCGGGCGGCAACGGCGTGCTGGAGCTGACGGACTCGGCATTGTGAGCGGCGCCGAGTACGCGAACCTGATCGCGTCGTACATCTCCAGGCGGTTCGGACCCCGCGGGCTCGCGGTCTACCGCGAGATCCGGGTAGGCAAGTCGATCATCGGCAAGAACCGCTGCATCGACGTCTTCTGCGTGCGCGACGCCGACAGCAAAGCGTTCGCGGTCGAGTGCAAGTTCCAGGATTCACCGGGCACGGTGGACGAAAAGATTCCATATGCGCTCGAGGACCTGCAGGCCCTCCCGATGGCGGGGTGCATCGCGTATGCGGGGAAAGGATTCTCCGAAGGCGTGCTCCACATGCTCAGAGCGGCCCCGGGTGCGTCGTATTGTCTGCCGGCCGAGGGGCAGAATGAGTCCTCCGCCGACACGCGTGAGCTCGACCACCTGCTCGCGGCGCATTTCGGCTGGTGGGACGTGGTGATCGGCAACAGGAAGCCGATCGCATGACACCGTGGCCCGCCTAGCGCCTGATGTCGTTCGATCCGACGCTGCTGTTCCTCTCTCTCGTCACCGGCGGCGCCGGGTTCGTGCTGTTCGTCTACGGCAAGAAGCAGGACCGGTGGCCCCACCTCGTCGCCGGACTCGCGCTGATGGCTTACCCGTACCTGGTGTCCTCCCTCCAGGCCACCCTCCTCATCGGCGTCGCCATCGTCGCGGCGCTGTGGCTGGCCGTCCGGCAAGGCTGGTGATCGCTGCGTCGTCTCGACGCTCGGCGTGCTCGCGCCTCAACGAGGTTTCGGCGGATTCGCTGCGCGCGCGGCGGCGTCACGGGCGGCCCTCGTCTCGACGCCGGGCTTCTGCATGAATCCGAGATCGCGGAACCAGTCGATGAAGCGGAACTGCCACGTGCCGAGCGGGATGCCGTTGCGATCCGTCAAACCACCGCTCATGTTGCCCCCCTCGGGCAGCGCATCGCCCGGATGGCGGCCGTTCCCGTAAATGTGCATCTCGAGATTCGGGATGCGTGCCTTCAGGAACGCCGCGAAGTACTCGTCCGCCCAGACCGCATGAACCGCATCCCCCACGCCCCCGCTTGCAATGAACGACGGCGGCGCATCGTCTGGAATCGGCACCGCGGCGCCGCCGCGGAAGGGTGACGGTCCCGGGTAGATGACGCCAACGAAGTCCGGCCGCGAGCTGATTTTCGCCAGCGGGTTTCCTGCGACGTCATCTGTCCTGTCGAACTCCGGATATCTGATCGCCGCGGGAGCCGTCAGCTCCGCGCCGGCCGAGAACCCGATGGCGCCGATCCTCTTCGGATCGATGCCCCAGTCCTCCGCATAGGCGCGAACCACCTTGATGGCCTGCAGCATGTCATTCACCGCGTCGACCTGTGCGTCGTAGCCGTCCTTGCGCAGTCGGTTGCGGAGGATGATGGTGTTGATCCCGTAGTTGAAGAAGATCGGCACGAAGTCAGACCCTTCGCTCCCCACATTCAGCGTGTTGTGGCCGCCGCCGGCAACGACAATCACCGCCGCGCCGGTGTTGATTCCCGCCGGAACGCGGTGCAGCTCGATCGACGGATTGTGGATGTTGACGATGCTGGCGATGCGCCCCGGCGCGGCGCCGGTCATGTTGTACACCTCCGCCTCCCGGATGCGGGCGGCATTCAGCAACGGCGAATCAGGCGGGTAAATCGGCACGACGATGCCGCCCGGGAGAATGGCTTGCGGCGCATAAGGGCGATCGGTGGCGGGTCCCGGCATGGGTACCCGCTGCGGTGCGGGTGTCGCGCCGAGAACAGACCTTGGAGGCCGGGGCGGGGACTGCGGCGCCTGGGCGAAGGCGGCTCCTCTGGCGGCGAGCGACATGCCAAGGCAGGCGGCAAGCGACAGCGTTCGGCGGCTCATGCTCTCAACCTCTCTTCGCGCAGCATTGTCCCAGATGTTGGTCATTGCCGTGTGAAAGTTCGGCGCCTGGCGTGAAATGATGGCCTATGTCGATGCCGCAGACCCCGATCGCAGGCGCGCCCGCAGCTCGATCCGATCGCGCCTCGTTGTTCGTGCTGGGCATGGCCGCGTTCATGGTGCAGGCGGATGCACGGGTCATCGACCCGCTGCTTCACGTCATCGGCCGCGATTTTCGCATCAGTCCGCCGGCCGCCGCGGTCCTCATCTCGTCCTACGCACTGCCGTATGGTCTGTTCCAGTTGTTGTACGGCCCGATCGGCGATCGCGTCGGCAAGCTTCGCGTCATGACAGCGTGCCTCGTGGTGTTCTCGTTCGGCACGTTCGCGTGTGCGTTCATCCCGAGCATCCCGGTCTTTGCGACGCTGCGGTTCCTCACCGGCGTGGCGGCAGCGGCGGTCATCCCGATGTCACTCGGCTATATCGGCGACAAGTTCCCATATCAGGACCGGCAGATTGCGCTGGCGCGGTTCATGAGCGCGCTGATGATTGGCCAGATCGTCGGCAGCACCCTCGGCGGGCTGTTCGGCCAGTATCTGGGATGGCGTTACATCTTTGTCGTGTTCGGCATCGTGGCCCTCACCATATCCGTGCTCCTCGCGCGTGAAGCGCGGCGGTTTCCAGAGCCGAGGACCACATCGCGATCGCTCGGGCCCGCTATCCTCACGGTCCCGCTCGGCGGACTTCTGATCTTCGCCGGGCTTCTCGGCATCCTGCCCCGTTTCGTGTCGTGGTCGTTCGAGGCCGCCGGCGCGGCACTGCTGGTCTACGCGCTGGCGACGCAATACGGCGGCCTCTTGAAACGGCCGACCGCGCCACTGGTGCTGGGCACGGTCATGCTGGAAGGCCTGTTCGTCTTCGGCGGCCTGTCGTACCTGGCGTCTTCGCTGACCGACAGGTTCGGGATAAATTACGCCTACGCCGGCCTGATGGTCGCGGGGTTCGGATGCGGTGGTCTCATCTACAGCATCTCGGTCAAGAAGCTCGTCGGCCGCGCCGGTGAACTCGGCGTCCTGCTGCTCGGCGGCGCGCTGCTCGGGATCGGATTCGTCGCGGTCGGTTTGATGCCATCGTGGCACTGGTTCATGCCGGCCATTGTCGTGTTGGGCATGGGCTACTACACGATGCACGGCACACTGCAGACGCGCGCGACGGAGCTGGCGCCGCAGGCGCGTGGAACCGCCATTTCACTTTTCGCGTTCTTCTTCTTCCTCGGCCAGGCCACCGGACCGCAGTTGCTGGGCGGCATTCTCAAAGCGCGCGGATACGGCGCGGCGTTCGTTGTCGCGGGGGTTGGGCTCTTCGTCACCGCGCTCGTATCGAGAACGATGTTCGCCAGCCGGACGGCAAGTTGACGGGACTCGCGGCAGCCCGGTACTCTCCAGCATCCGCGGGCATGCCTGCCATGCGCCGCGGCCATGGGTCACGCGAACGACATGACGGCGGGCTACGATCGCCTGACCACCACCAGCCTGTATCATCCACGAATGAAATCGGGGCGCGCCTACCTTCCCGCTGCGGGGCATGATTTCTTCCTGCCGTTCTACGATCCACTCACGACCTTGATGGGTGGCCGCCGGTTGCTGCGAGGCCTGCTGACGCAGGCGGAGCTTCGGCCGGGCCACGCCGTGCTCGACATCGGCTGCGGCACCGGAACCCTCGCGGTCCTGATCAGGCAGGCGCATCCTGCCGTCGACGTCACCGCGCTCGATCCCGATCCTCGCGCGCTGGCACGCGCGGGGCGCAAGGCGGCAGGCGCGGGCGTGTCCGTCCGTTTCGATCGCGGCTTCGCGGACGCGCTGGAATACCTCGACGCGGCGTTCGACCGCGTGTTCTCGTCGATGATGTTCCATCACCTGGCCAGGGATGTGCGGGCGAAAACGCTCGTCGAAGTACGCCGGGTGCTCAAGCCTGGCGGACGGCTCGAGTTCCTCGATTTCGCGGGCGGAACCCATAACGCCTTCGCGCGGCGAATTCATGGCGGCCACCTGCAGACCGCGGCACAGGACCGTCTGCTGCGCCACATGACCGAGGCGGGACTGGTCGACGCGCGGCCCGTCGCAACTCGCTCGACGTTCCTGGGTTCGGTGGCGTACTTCCAGGCTTCGGCGCCGCGCTGACATTCGAAGGTACAGTCACATATGTCCAAGCGACTCCTCCTCGTGCTCACCGTGATTCTCACTGCCCCAGCCGGTGCGATCGGCACTGCGCAGGACCCGATCGACAGGATTCGTGAAGTCGATCTGAAAAAGGACCTGTTCGCGCTCGCGGGTGATGCCATGCGCGGGCGTGAAGGCGGAACACTCGACGAGATGAACGCGTCGGCGTGGGTCGCCGAGCGCGCCAGGGAGGCGGGGCTGCAGCCCGCCGGCGACAACGGGACGTACTTCCAGTTTTTTCCGCTCGAGCGATTGCGTGTCTCGTCCAGCAGCACGGTGAAGCTGAACGGCAAGGCGCTGCGCATGGGACTCGACGTGGTGACCGACACGCTCGTTGCGGGCAACGTGGACGCGCCCGTCATCATCGCACCAGGCGATGGCGTCGAGGGACTCGAGGTGAAGGATCGCGTCCTCGTCGTCCGCTACGCGCCGGCGCAGCAGCCAGTTGCCGGCACCGGACCCGGCAGTGCGGCGGCGCTGCGCACCTGGCTGCGGGGCATCCAGCGGACGGTTACCGCATCGCCGCCGGCCGCCATCGTTGCCATCGTCCCTGACGCAGCCGCGGATCAATGGAGCCGCGTGGCGATCGCATTTCCGCGCGGCACCTACGGCCTCGATCCGGACGGCACGGCGCAGGCGCGGGTCGCGCCGCACGGGATGCCACTGCTCTACGTCCGTGAGGCCGCACTCGGGGGACCGCTCGGCGCCGACGCGCGCCTCGTCGCATCGATTGTCACCGACAGCTTCACCTATCCGTCGGTCAACGTCGTGGCCAGCGTGCCGGGACGTGACGCGCGTCTGTCCGGGCAATACGTGCTCTTCAGCGCGCACCAGGATCACGACGGCGAGCGTTATCCCGTCAATGGCGACAACATCTGGAATGGCGCGGACGACAATGCGACAACCGCGGTGGCACTGCTCGCGATCGGGCGGGCGCTGTCGGCGCAGCCGGGCCGGCGATCGGGACTGTTCATCTGGCACGGCTCCGAGGAGCGCGGCCTGATGGGATCGCGGTGGTATGTGAAACATCCGACGGTCCCGCTGAAGTCGATCGTCGCCGTGCTGAACGGCGACATGATCGGCCGCAACGATCCGCAGAGCGCCGCGCTGCTCGGTGCCGGTGGCCCGCACCGCAATTCACCCGAGCTGGTGCAGATCGCGCTCGACGCCAACACCGCGGTGTCGAAGTTCGTCGTCGATTCCTCGTGGGACGATCCGCAGCACCGCGAGGGCTGGTACTACCGCAGCGATCACCTGCCCTACGCGCGAGCGGGGGTGCCGGCGCTGTTCTTCACGACCCTGCTGCACGCCGACTATCACACGCCGTTCGACAATCCGGATCGCATCGACATCGCAAAGCTGGCGAGGATGACGCGCTGGATGTATGCAACCGGCCGCGCCGTCGCCGAGGCCGACAGGGCACCTGCGGTCGACCCGGATTTCAAGCTCGAACGCTGCCGCGACTTCACCGGCAACTACTGCGGCGGCTGAGCCGCTGCGCGATTGCACTCAATCCGGCTAGCCCACCGTCACCGCCATCATCGCCGCATCGTCGAACCGAGCACGTTCATCGCTGAGCGTTCATTCCGACAAGACGACCGGGGCATTGAAAATCCAGCAGCCAGCGTCGAGGTGCCGTCACAGGCCGGAGCGTTACCCACGTGTCCGCAATGAGCTCAGGGTCCTATTCGTCCTTGCCCTTGGAGCGTAGATAACGTTCGAGGACCCAGTCGGCGACCTGCCGACCCTGGGTCGAGCCGGCCTCGAGCGAATTGCGGAAGTGCATGCCGCCGTAGATGCGCGCGGCGGCTCCCTCCCGCGCGAAGTCGTAGAAGCTTTCGTACGATCGCGTGACGCCCGGCACGGTCGGCGACGTTGTCTGGAACGCGTAATGCCGTCCGAAGTACGACGTCAGGACGCGAGCTCCTGCTCCCTGGACCGCGCCGTGCGCAGCCGGGTATTCGGGATGCGGAGGCGTCGTCAGGAAAGGCGACCACGTGAGATCGACGAACGTGTCCGGGTTCCCGTCCACGTCGGCGTTGCGAATGGCCGTCGACGGTCGCCAGAAGCGATACGTGTACTTCGCATCGAAGACCGCGGTCACCGCGTCGGCCATCGCGATGTTCAGCAGGGCGAAGAGCCGGGCATGCTCGAGTTGGCTGCGGCCGTCGTGTTCGGTCTCGGCGCGGGCAATACGATTGAACTGAAACTGCGCCATTTCGGTGTGCCAGCGCGCGAACTGCGCCTGGTCGGCAGTGCGTTCCACGCTCGATGCTCCCCCGAGGCGCTGGGTTTCGTTGAGATCGAGTGCGTAGAGCGCCGAGGTCAGCGCCGGCGGGCCGTCGGGCCGGAACTGCCACGCGGTTCGCATCGCAAACGGTACCCAGCTCGTTGCCCCCGTGTTCACGGGCTGCGGAGGTCCAGGCGTGGTGAGCCGGTACTCGCCGGGCTCGGTGCCGTTCACGAACAGCGGCCCGGCGGCGAGGATATTGTCCGCGAGGCGCGCGTCGAAAATTGCCTGCGCCACCACGTCTCCGAATGCCACGCCATCGTCCTTGGCCGGCCCGTTCGGCACGGACGCGAGCGAGGTCGCGAGCGTTGCCGCCAGCGTGGGTTGCTGCGACGGGAACAGGCGCACCAGCACGCCGTACGCCGCGCTCGCGGCTGCCGCTTCCGCCAACGCATCGTCCGCCGGTTTCGGCAGGTGTAGATAGGGCTTGTATTCGCGCTCGACCGCGTTCATCGCGTCGAACATGGCGATGTGGACCATGGCCAGCGTCCGCTGGATTGCCGGTCCCCCACTCGCAATGACCTGTTGATTCCAGGCGGTGACCACGTC
The DNA here is from genome assembly GCA_031431095.1 of Acidobacteriota bacterium. Lineage (GTDB taxonomy): Bacteria > Acidobacteriota > Vicinamibacteria > Vicinamibacterales > 2-12-FULL-66-21 > JAICSD01. The sequence continues at coordinate 7,230 of JANPCT010001022.1, forward strand.
CGCCCGGGCTGTGCTCCCGGCCAGGACACTCACCGCCGCGAACATCACGATCGTTCTCTTGGTGCGCCATGATGACGTCATCTGCACGACCTCCTGAGGCGCGGCCGGTATGTGCCGCGTCCTAGGAGTGTGCGCGAGTCATCTCGAGCGATCTTGAAGGATTTCTCGGAAAGTCATGGGATTGTCGTGGATGGTTGGCCGTTTCGGTTGACGGGACCGCCGGGAGGAAGCGCAGGGTGACGAGCAGCGATCCGAGGCGAAGTTTATCGCCATCCTTCACTGAGACGGCACCGCTGACTGGTGTCGTGCCCAGCCATGTGCCGTTCTTGCTGCCCAGGTCCTGGACAGTCGCGCCATCGCCGGTAATCGACAGCCGAGCGTGGCGGCGGGAAACGGTCGGCGAATCGAGGACGACGACGCCATGCCCGGCTCGCCCTATGACGTTCTCGCCCACCTGCAGCGCGATTTCACGATCGTCGTGCAGAAGCTTCCATTCCGACCGTTCGATTGTCGCCGGGCCACTGGATAGGGACTGACAGGCCGCTTCCGCGAACGAGTAGCCGTAGCCGTAAACCGTCCGGATGAAGCGCGAGCCTGGCGCGTGCCCACCGAGCGCGCCCCGCAGGTCTGCCACGACGGTCGCAAGATTGTTGTCGCCGACGAACGTGCCCGGCCACAGGCGGGCGATGAGATCGTCCTTCTGCAGCGCCTTCGGGCGATTCTCGAGAAGTGTCCTCAGGAGCTCGAAGCTCTTCGACGACAGGCGAATCTCGCGTTCGCCGGCAAAGAGCCGGCGTTGTTCCAGGTCGACGACGAACTCGCCGAATGAGATTCTCATGTTAGCGCTCCAGCGTCGAGAGAATGGCCGTCTCGAGTTCAGACGCGGTGATCCGTCCCGGGTGGTACAGGCGGATGAGACTCTGGCGATCGGTCAGGACGTACAACGGCACGACGGACACGCCGAACGCCCGGTAATTTGCGTCCGTGACAGGAATGGGTTCGCGCTTCAGGAAGCCATAGAACATGTCGCGAATGCGAACGATGTGTCGCAATTCCTTGTCCGGCGCGGCCTGATGCGGCCCGATGTAACCGTATCGGCGCGTCGGCGCGACGATCTGGAGACCCCGCGCGCGGTATTTGTCGAGCAGCCCCTCGATCATCGGGCCCTCGGCCTTGCATTCCTGGCACCAGTGCGCCCAGAAGAACACGAGCGTCGGCGACGCGAGGCGATTCCTGAGGTCCAGCCGGGATCCGAGCGTCATACCGGCGTCGAGGGCGGGCGCCGGCTGTCCCTGGAGACTCAGGAGGTCGAGGGCATTTCTGATGGGCGGGGCAGCTGGCGTGTCCGGGTAGGCCTCCAGCGCGCGACGCAAGCTGTAGACCGCGTCCGAGCGCGCGCCTTGCTCGACGAGC
>JANPCT010001023.1:0-10108 GCA_031431095.1 Acidobacteriota bacterium
CTTCGAGGACGTCGAGAGGGCGCTCGGATTGACGCTCGTCGTCGCGCTGACGTCCCGGGTGATCGGCGTGATCGCCGGCTGATAGGCGCCAAAAAACCAGGCCTTGTTGCGGAACAACGGGCCGCCAATCGCCGCGCCCGGTTCGACGCGGTTGAACTTGTCCTCTGGGTAAGTCACGTACTCGGCGTTGTTCGAGTTCGTCAGGCTCAAGCGCAGGATCTTGTTGCGGCTGCCTTCGGTCTTCGACCCCTGCCAGTTGACGAGCGAGTAGCCGTGCCAGTCGTTCGACCCGCTCTTCGTGATCGCATTGACGACGCCGCCGAGCGCGCCGCCATATTCGGCGGTGTAGCCCGACGACTTCACCTGCACTTCGTCGATGAAGTCGACGATGACGGCCTTGCCCGACAGGCCGTTCTGGAGGTTCGTCGTCTCAATGCCGTCGACGATGTAGCGGTTCTCGCTCGCGCTCGCACCATCGATCGAAAGCCCACCAAGCTTGGCCTCGTTGTTCGCGCCGGCGGCCTGCGTGACCAGCGAAGTAAAATCGCGGCCGTGCGGTACGAGCGCGACCTGTTCGGCCCGGATGTTGGTCTGCCGCGCCGTCTGCCTGACGTCTACTATCGGCGACTCTGCGGTGACCTGAACCGTTTCGGTAACCCCAGCGAGGCTCAGAGCGAAGTCGACCTTCTTGATGTCGCCCAGACCCACGCGGACGGCGTCAACCTTGCCCGCCTTGAACCCTTGAAGGTTGGCGTTGACAACATAGGTGCCTGGTGCGACTGACGGGAAGCGATACGCACCCCCGGCGTCACTGACCGCATCCAGCTTCGCGCCTGATCCGCCTTCCAGTGTCACCGTGGCGCCTGGCAGGACGGCCCCAGAAGTGTCCTTGACCACACCCTCAATTGAACCGCGCTGTTCCTGGGCCGATGCCGGCCAAGCTGACAGCGTTATCGCGAGCAGTGTCGCGAGAGTACGAAAACGCATGAATTCCATCCTCCTGAATTGCGCCGAACGACAAGTGAAAGAGATTGAGACTAGCTGTTGACGAACGGTGGGACTGATAGCACAGGCCGTACCCTCCCAGTCCAACCACCGATTAACCCGTTTTGGGCCCTATTCCGTCAACCCGGCTAGCTCATCCTGCCCTGCGGGATCTGGAATATTGAATCTTCGTGTTTTGTCGTTGGATCGCCCTCAGAGGCGGCTTCGGCTGCGTGCGCATACAATTAGCGGGTTATGCCCCTGCCCGAGGTCGTCATCGTCGGCGCCGCGCGGACGCCGATCGGCCGGTACGGCGGATCCCTCAGAAACGTCCATCCCGCCGATCTGGGCGCGGCCGCGGCAACGGCCGCGATGGCCCGCGCTGGCATCGCGCCGGACGCCATTGACGAAGTGCTGATCGGACACGGCCGCCAGGCGGGATCCGGTCCCAATCCGGCGCGGCAGGTCGGCATTCGCGCCGGCGTTCCCGACTCCGTTCCCGCCCAGACAATCAACAAGGCCTGCGCCTCGGGCATGCAGACGATCGCCACCGGCGCGCAATCGATCATGCTCGGTGACGCCGACGTGATCCTGGCGGGCGGTATCGAATCGATGAGCAGGATGCCGTACTTGATCGACTCTGAGGATGCGCGCTGGGGCCACAAGATGGGGAACTTCACCCTCGTCGACGCCATGTATCGCGACGGGTTCACCTGCTCGGTCTGCGGCATGATCATGGGCGAGACCGTCGAGCTGCTGGCGCGGAAGTACGGCATCAGCCGCGAGGAGTCCGACGCCTACGCGCTGGAATCGCAACAGCGCGCCGAACGCGCCATTGCGTCAGGTCGCTTCCGCGATGAGATCGCATCCCTTCGCTATACGGATGTCAAAGGCAGGACACAGTCGCTCGATGCGGATGAACATCCTCGCGCCGGAACCACACTCGACAGTTTGCGCAAGTTGCCCCTCGCCTTCGGCACTGTCGAGGGCGCGCCCGGCATCGTCACCGCCGGGACAGCGTCCGGCGTCACGGACGGTGGGGCGGCGGTGGTCCTGATGAGCGCCGCGGCGGCCCAGACTCATGGCGTGAAACCGCTCGCTCGCGTGGTCGGCTGGTCCAGCGCCGGCGTCGATCCGCGCCTGATGGGCATCGGTCCGGTACCCGCGGTCCACAAGCTGCTCGAGAAGACCGGGCTCTCGCTGGACGATTTCGATGTGGTTGAACTCAACGAGGCGTTCGCGGCGCAGGTCCTCGCGGTGCTGAAGGACCTGCCGATTCCGATGGAGAAGCTGAACGTCAACGGCGGCGCCATCGCGCTCGGCCATCCCATCGGCTGCACCGGCACCCGCATCGTCATCACGCTGCTGTACGAGATGATGCGCCGCAAGGCGCGCCGCGGCCTCGCGACACTGTGTGTGTCCGGAGGGATGGGCATGGCGATGGGGTTGGAGCTGTGTTGAGCGTCACGGGCCTACTGACACGAAGAACTCATTCTGATCGTGGCGCCGTGGTGCCGTGGTGCCGTGGTCGTGCAGCCGTCCGGGCGTCATGAAGCTGGCGATCATTGCGGGCGACGGCATCGGCAAGGACGTCACCGCGGAAGCGGTCAAGGTCCTGACGCGCGTCGGCGAGGTTTTCGGCCGCGCGTTCGAATTCGAGCATCTGCCATGGAGCGCGGATCACTTCCTCTCGACCGGAGTCACCATCCCGGCGGACGGTTACGATCTGCTGCGCGGCTTCGATGGCATCTTCATCGGCGCGCTCGGCGACCCGCGCACGCCGGAGAACCGTCACGCCCGCGACATTCTGCTCGGCACGCGCTTCGCGCTCGACCTCTACGTGAATTACCGGCCGGTGAAGCTGCTCGACGAGCGGCTCTGCCCGCTGAAGAACCGCGGCCCGAAGGATATCGACTTCGTCGTCTTTCGCGAGAACACCGAGGGGCTCTACGTCAGCATCGGCGGCCGCTTCAAGCCGGGCACCGATGACGAAGTCGCCATCCAGGAGGAGCTCAACACGTTCAAGGGCGTCAACCGGATCGTGCGCCACGCGTTCGAGTTCGCGCAGGCACACGGGCGGAAGAAGGTCTGCATGGCCGACAAGAGCAACGCCATGCAGCAGGGACACGCCCTGTGGCAGCGGGTCTTCAAGACGGTCGCCTCCGAATATCCCGGCATCCAGGCGACGCACTATTACATCGACGCGCTGGCGATGTACATGGTGCTGGACCCGGCGCAGTTCGACGTCATCGTCACCAACAACCTCTTCGGCGACATCGTCACCGACCTCGGCGCGACCTTCCAGGGCGGACTCGGGATGGCGGCATCGGGGAATCTCCATCCCGGCCGCACCTCGATGTTCGAGCCGGTCCACGGCTCGGCGCCGAAGTTCGCGGGGAAGAACATCGCGAACCCGATCGGCGCGATCGCGTCGGCGGCGCTGATGCTCGAAACACTGGGGCTGACGAACGAAGCGGCGGCGGTCGATGCGGCGATCCTGAAGGCGGTCCGCGAGAACGAGGTCACGTCGGACATCGGGGGAAAGCTCGGAACTCGCGAAGCCGGGGACTCCATAACGAGAGAGATTCGGTGAGACGGGCCCACGGCGTTTCACGAAGGGCGTCTTTGTGTCTTCGTGCCCTTGTGACCTTTGCACTGAGCCGTCGGCGCGTGGAGCGAACAGTCGATGAATGAGATTTTTATTCTTGGCGGCGCACGTACGCCGATGGCGGACTACACGGGCAAGCTGAAGGACTTCTCCGCGATCGAGCTCGGCGCGATTGCGGCGCGCGCGGCGATGGCGCGCACCGGTGTCACGCCGGAGCAGGTGGAGCACGTCGTCTTCGGCAACGTGCTGCAGACCAGCGCCGACGCGGTCTACGGTGCGCGCCACGTGGGCCTGAAAGCGGGCCTGCCAATCGAGGTGCCGGCGCTGACCGTCAACCGCTTGTGCGGCTCCGGGATTCAGGCGGCAATCAATGGCGGCCAGCTGATCCAGCTTGGCGAAGCCGACGTCGTGCTGACCGGCGGCATGGAGAGCATGAGCCAGGCGCCCCACGTCATCCGTGGTCTGCGCAGCGGGCTTCGTCTGGGACAAGGTGCGCTCGAGGATACGTTGTGGTCGGCGCTGCTCGACACCCATTGCGGCTGCACCATGGCCGTCACCGCCGAGAACTGCGCAACCAAATACAACGTCTCGCGGCAGGAACAGGACGCGTACGCCATCCGCAGCCAGCAGCTTGCCGACGCGGCCTGGAGGGCGGGGCGCCTGAACGAAGAAGTCGTTCCGGTGGAGATCAAGTCCCGCAAAGGTGTCGAGCTCTTTGCCCAGGACGATCACATGCGCCCCGAGTCGACCATGGAGGGGCTGGCGAAACTGCCGGCGGCGTTCAGCAAGAACGGCTGCGTAACCGCCGGCAACGCCAGCGGCATCGTCGACGGCGGCGCCGCCGTGATGCTGGCCTCGGGCGCGGGCGTCAAGAAGCACGGGCTCACGCCGCTGGCGCGGTTGACGCACTGGGCGTACGTCGGCGTGGAGCCGACGTTGATGGGGATGGGGCCCGCACCCGCCACGCGCAAGGTCCTCGATCGCGCCGGCTTGTCGTTGAAAGACATCGACTTGATCGAGGTGAACGAGGCCTTTGCCGCGCAATACCTCGCGGTGGAGAAAGAGCTGGGACTCGATCGCGACAGGGTCAACGTCAACGGCGGCGCCATCGCGCTCGGGCATCCCCTCGGGATGACCGGCACGCGGCTGTTACTGACGCTCACCCTCGAACTGCGCCGCCGCGGCTTGAAACGCGGTCTCGCGACCGCCTGCATCGGCGGCGGGCAGGGCATCGCGGCGATTGTGGAAACTGTCTGAAACGGCCCTTTGACCCCTTCGAGTAGAAAGACGGACGCAGTAAAAGGAACATGACGATGGCGATCAAGACGGTTGGCGTGCTGGGGTGCGGCTTGATGGGCGCCGGGATCGCGCAGGTGAGCGCGGCATCCGGATACAAGACGATCGTGCGGGAGGTCGAGGACGGGCTGCTCGCGAAAGGGCTCGGACGAATCGAGAAGTTTCTCGCCGCCGGCGTCGACAAGGGCAAGCTCACCGCCGCCGAGAAGGACACGACGCTCGGGAATCTGTCCGGGACGACCCGGCTCGAGGATCTGAAGGACTGCGATCTCGTCATCGAGGCCATCATCGAAGACGTGGAGCAGAAGGCGAACGCGTACGTCATCCTCGAGGGCGTCCTCGGCGGCCACGCCATCTTCTGCTCGAACACCTCGTCGCTGTGCATCACCGAGCTGGCCGCGAAGACGAAACGTCCGGACCAGTTCGCCGGCCTGCACTTCTTCAACCCGGTCCCGTTGATGAAGCTCGTCGAGGTAATCCGCGGCCTGACCACGAGCGACGAGACCTACCAGACGGTCTTCGCCTTCGCGCAGTCGCTCGGCAAGGAGCCGATCACCGCGCCCGACAGGCCCGGCTTCATCGTCAATCGGCTCCTCGTTCCGTATCTGCTCGATGCCATCCGCTCGTACGAGAACGGGCTCGGCACCATCGAGGACATCGACAAGGGCATGAAGCTCGGGACGGGCTACCCGATGGGCCCGTTCACGCTGCTGGACTTCGTCGGCCTCGACACCACGTACTACATCGCGAACATCATGTTCGAGGAATACCGCGAGGCCGTGTATGCTCCGCCGCCGCTGCTGAAGCGGATGGTGCTCGCCGGACGGCTCGGCAAGAAATCAGGCCACGGCTTTTACAAATACTGAGCGGCCGCCGCGACGGCTGCCGATGGGACGCGTAGCCGCCGCTAGCGAATCCTGGCGGCCAGTTCGGCGCCGTGCCGCTTGAACTCCCGATCTTCCGGTGCCCATTCCGGATCGATAGGTGTGCCGGCGAGCCCCTCAAGCACCGCGCGCGCCTCGTCCTTCTTGCCGAGATCGATCAGCGTCTCCGCCAGGAAGAACAGCGACGACGTGCTGCGCGGGTTGTAGGTGAGGGACTTGCGGAGATGCACCTCCGACTTCTCGCCACTGCCTCCGAAGAGTCCGGGCACCTTGAAGTACCAGCGCCCCAGGGCGCGATCCGCGGAGCCCTGCTGGTAAGCGGGGTCGAGCCTGAGGACGATTTCCAGTTCGTCCCTGATCGCGCCGCGATATTTCAAACCCTGGCGCAGTCCGAACGACTCCGCCAGCGCGCCCATGTTGGCAGCGATCCAGAAGTGCCCTTCCGGCTTGTCCGGGGCGGCCGCGACCGCGGCGCGAGCTGCCGCAATGCCTGATTCGAGGTAGGCCTTGCGCGACTTCTCCACGACGTGCGTGCCGAGCCAGTATCGGGTGCGGGCCACCTTCCACGCCGCTTCGAAGTCTTTGGCATCTTTCGACAGACGCTCCGCCCACAGGCCTTCCGCCTGCTGCGCGCTCGCGATGTTCTCGCGTTGGCGATAGAGCGCATCGGGATCGGCCGCCTGCGCCGACACGACGGGAGCGAACGAGACGGCCCGCATCAGGAGCAGCGCCGCCAGCGTCGCGTTCGCCACGTGCCCGGTCCAGCAGATGCGACACTCCAGCTGCCGCGTGATCAGGCTGTAGGCCAGAACGACGCTCATCACCACCGCCGGCACGGTCATCGCAAACAGCAGCCATGCGGGCCACCCGAACATCAGCCCGATCGCCAGCAGGATGTACAGCGTGACCCCGAGCAGCGCATTGGGCACTCCGAGCAAACGCGACCGCGGGCTGCGGAACAACACGGCACAACCGCCGTCTTCCATCAGGCACACTTCCGGGCCGGTCAACCACGCCGGCAACACCCGATAGTGGCCGTACAGCGCGGCGGCAGCCGCGGCGGCACCCATCACAAGCGCAATCCAGGTCAGATAGAATACGAACATGCAGGACATCATCCGCCAGCTGCTCGCGGAGCTGGGGGAAGATCCATCACGCGAGGGTCTCGTCGACACGCCCAAGCGCGTAGAGAAAGCGTACCGTTTCCTGACGAGCGGCTACCAGGCCGACGTCGACACCGTGCTGAACAACGCCTTGTTCACGGTGGATTATAACGAGATGGTGATCGTCAAGGACATCGACTTCTACAGCCTTTGCGAGCATCATCTGCTGCCGTTCTTCGGCCGCTGCCACATAGCCTACATCCCGAAAGGGAGAGTGATCGGCCTCAGCAAGATTCCCCGCCTGGTCGAAGTCTTTGCCCGCCGCCTCCAGATCCAGGAGCGGATGACCAGCCAGATCGCCGACACCATCCACGACAAAATCCAGCCGCTCGGCGTCGCGGTCGTCATCGAGGCCACCCATCTCTGCATGGCGATGCGCGGGGTTGAGAAGCAGAACTCGTTTGCCATCACCAGTGCGATGCTCGGCGGCTTTCAGCACGATGCGCGAACGCGCATGGAGTTCCTCGAGCTGATCCGCCGCCCCGATCTGAACGCCCGAGCCTCCGAGTGCCACAGTACCCATCCCGCATCGTCTGCCTGACCGAGGAGACGACCGAGACGCTGTATCTTCTCGGCGAGGGAGACCGCATCGTCGGGGTCTCCGGGTACACGTGCCGGCCGCCCGAGGCCCGCAGGAAGCCCAGGGTCTCAGCGTTCATCAACGCCAGGTTCGACAAAATCGAGGCCCTCGCGCCGGACTTGATTCTCGCGTTCTCGGATCTGCAGGCCGACATCGCGCGCGAGTTGATTCGCCGCGGCTATCCCGTCTACACCTTCAACCAGCGCAGCGTCGCCGAGATCCTCCAGATGATCCGCATTGTCGGCGCGCTCGTCGGCCGGGCCGAAGCGGGGGCCGCACTGGCCGCGTCGATGGAAGCGGGGCTCGACCGAATCAAGCAGGACAGCGCAGGGTTCGCGCGCCGGCCGAAAGTGTTCTTCGAGGAGTGGGACGAGCCGCTGATCTCCGGAATCCGGTGGGTCGAGGAGCTCGTCGAGATCGCCGGCGGCGAACCGATTTTTCCGGAGCTGCGCGGCAAGGCGCTCGGCAAGGATCGGATCGTCGATCCCGCCCTGGTCATCGAGCGCAACCCCGACGTCATCATCGCGTCGTGGTGCGGCAAGGCCATGAAGAAGCGCACCATCGTCGAGCGTCCGGGATGGGATCGCATCACCGCGATCCGCGACGATGCGATTTACGAGATCAAGTCGACCTACATCCTGCAGCCGGGACCCGCCTCGCTGACCGTGGGCGTCAACCGCCTGCATGCCATCATCCGCGGCGTGTCGGCGCCTGCATGACCGGCGCGCGCGGCCAGGGACTGTCTGACCATTCCGCCACTGCCAGCCACGTCGCTGATGAATCGAACGCCCGACGCTATACTGAAGCGATGCGTCTCCTAACGGTGGTGCTGCTCGCTGCGGTGCTCTCCGGCAGTGTCGCGGCCGCTCAGCGTAAGCCGGCCAGGCCCGTGCCCAGGAGACCGGCGGCCGCTGCGTCTCCGGCGGCCCTGAAGACGATGACCCCGGAAGTGAAATGCCCGTCGCTCATCGGCATGGGCATCAAGACCGTCCGCAGCTTCTGCGATGTGCCGGCCGGCCGCGACCCGATGCAGGGCATTGTCGTCACGCTGCCGCCTCACACCGGACCGGCCACGCTGACGTTCGACGTGCACGCTCGACATCTCTACTCGGAGGACGAGATGCGGCGCGGCAAGGCCTACGCGCGCTATCGCGCGGTGATCGGCGTGCTGACGATGAAGGGTGAGCTGCTGGACCGAGGCGCGGTCGATGCGGAATTTCGCACCGGCGCGGATCTTTTCGATCGCATCGGCGGGGGAGCGGGACCGGGAAGCCTCAAGGCGGTCGCGCCGGCGGGGCGCGAGCAGGCCATCATTACCGTCCCGGCCGGGGTGGACCAGGTGAGCCTGCTTGGCGAGACCCTCGACGCGCTGACGGCTGCGGGACACGAGACCGCGGTGATGCCGGGACGCCCGGTCGCGATCGTGAGCAATCTGTTGTTCGAATACCGTCCGGCGCCGGTGCGCCGCTGACCTCGAGGGATACGCGGAACATGTTCGATGTGCTCATTGTCGGCGCCGGCCCGGCGGGCCTGGCCGCGGCGATCGCGGCGACGAAGGCGGGTCTGAGCTACCAGGTGGTCGAGAAGGGGGCGCTCGTGAACTCGCTGCTCCATTACCCGACCGAGATGGTGTTCTTCACTACTCCGGAGCTGATGGAAATCGGCGGCCTGCCCTTCACGAGCCCGAACGACAAACCGTCGCGGATGGAAGCGCTCCGCTACTACCGCCGCGCCACCGACACCTACAAACTGGACGTCCACTTCGACGAGACCGTCCACGCTCTCCACCGCGAGGGGGATGCGTTCGTCGTGGAAGTGGTCGATCGGCGCGATGCGCCGCGCAGCGTGCGCGCCAGGGCTGTCGTCCTCGCTACGGGCGCTTACGACTTTGCCAACCTGATGGGAGTGCCGGGCGAAGATCTGCCGCACGTCTCGCACTACTACACGGCGCCGCACCCGTTCTATCGCAAGCGCGTCGTCATCGTCGGCGGCAAGAATTCCGCCGCCGAAGCGGCGCTCGACCTGTTCCGGGCCGGCGCGCACGTGACGATCGTCCACCGCCGTCCAGCCCTCGGCGACTCGATCAAATACTGGGTCAAGCCCGACATCGAGAACCGCATCAAGGAAGGGTCCGTCGCGGCACGCTTCGACACCCATGTCGTCGAGATCACGGCAACGCACGTCATCGTGGAGTGCGACGGCGCGCGCGAGGAACTCCCCGCGGACGGCGTGTTCCTGCTGACCGGCTATATCTCCGACAACCGGCTGCTGCGCGCGGCGGGTGTCGAGATCGATCCGGACACGAGCGGCCCGGTCCACGATCTCGACACATTCGAGACCAACGTCAAGGGTCTGTACGTGGTGGGGGCGATGGTCGCGGGGAAGGCGAGCGGGCGGATCTTCATCGAGAACGGCCGCTTCCACGGCCAGGTCGCCATCGACCGGATTGCGTCAACGCTGACGGCGTAGACGCAAAAGGCCCGTCGCGGTCAGTGCGATTCGTCCCTGTCCCATCTGTGCCGCGCGGCGAGGACCTTGATCTCGAGCAGTTCGATCAATGAGCGGCACCGATCGAGCAGGCCGTCGCGCTCGA
>JANPCT010001024.1:0-5999 GCA_031431095.1 Acidobacteriota bacterium
TATCGCCGTTGACCGGAGCGCCGACGCCAAGGTGATCCCAATGGGCTGAGTAGACGACGTATTCATCCTTGAGAACCGGATCGCTGCCTTCGAGCCGGGCGATCACGTTGCGTGAATCGATCGTGCGAAGCCTGTTCGACACCGCAACCGAGGCCTTGACGCCGAGCGGCACGGGCTTGAACTCACGCGTCAGCGCCTGCTTCTTCAGGACGTCGTAGTCCTGCCCGCCCATGGCAAAAAGCTTCTTCGCGGCGTCGAGCGTAATCCAGCCTTCGATACTCGCCTTGCCCATGTTCTTGTCGGGCGCGACCAGGTCGAATTTCTCGTTGAGATTGCCCTGGACGACGGAGAACGGGTACCCCGCGGGACCGGTCTCGTGGATGATCAGAACGGCCGCGGCACCTTTGCGCGCTCCCTCCTCGAACTTGTAGGTCCAGCGGCCGTAATACGTCATCGCCTTGCCCCCAAACGTCTTCGGATCGAGGGCGGCCGCGTTGGCGGGATCCGGTACAGGCGGATCGTTGACGAGGACGATGATGGTTTTGCCCTTGACGTCGACGTCCTTGAAGTCGTTCCAGTTGAACTCCGGCGCGTCGACTCCGTACCCGGCGAAGATGACGTCAGAGCCTGCGACGGCGGCGGCCGGCGCAACCCGCCGCGACCAGGCGACGACCTCGTCCTTCCATTTCAGTGGCAGCGTTTGCGTGCCCTTGCTGAACGTGAGCGGCTTGCTCTGCGCGCCGGTGATCCCCACCAGGGGTACCTTCTGAATGTAGGTACCGTCGGGGTTGCCCGGCTGGAGGCCAAACTCCTTGAACTGTGCTTCGAGGAACGCGACCGTGAGATCTTCGCCGGCTGTTCCCGGCGCGCGCCCCTGGAACTTGTCGGACGACATCTCCGTGGTGGTCTTCAGGATTGCGGCGCCGTCAATTGTCGGCAGCGACGCGAGTGGAACGGAAGGAGACGGCAGCGCACCGTTCGACGTCTGCGGCGCGGGACCGGATGTTGGCTGCGGTTGAGCCGACTCATTCCGTCCACACGCAGTGGCCAGCGCGGCAGACGCAACGGCGGCGGCAATCAGACGAGTGGCGCGAAGCATCGGCATGTCTCCCATTGTAGGGCCTCGGCGAGCCCTCGTCGCGTTGAGACGGCGGGCCCTCGTCGAAAGCGCAATGAGCGGATCACCGCGACGCGATCGCCCCGCGTCGTGCATTTCGCGTAGACCCGGTCAGTCTGCTGCGATAACCTTCAGCGGTGTTTCGCGCCCTTTCGATTCTGGCGTTCGCCGCAATGGTCGCCGGCCTGGCGGGCCTGTTGCACTCGCGTGCCCTGTTCGGGACTCACATCATCAACCTCGCCGTGCAGGTCGCGGCCTTTGCGCTGATGGTCGCCGCGCGCATCACCTTCGGTGCGCGAAGCTTTCACGCGGGGGCCGATCCGACGCAGGGCGCGCTCGTGACGAACGGTCCGTACGCCTACCTCCGCCATCCCATCTACGCGGCCGTCGTGTATTTCATCTGGGCGGGAGCGCTCGACCACTTGTCGTGGCCGGTGCTCGCGTGGGCCGAGCTGACGACCGCCGGAGCATTCACCCGGATGCACATCGAGGAATACCTGCTCGTGCGCAAGTACCCCGACTATCGCGACTACAAGAAGCGGGCGAAGAAGTTCATCCCGTTCGTGTACTAGAATCCTGACCGGTTTCGGCGCCCGACGCTCCTGCCTGCAGCAGGCAGATGAACTCCCCGAGAATCATCGCCGTCGCGCCCCATACCTGGTGTCCCATCACCGCGAAGTAGGGATACTCGATCGCGACCCCCTCGCGCGTGCGCGTACCCTGGCGGATCGCCGAGGCGTCCTGCAGGTCGCCCACCGACACCTCGATCACCTCCTCGACTTCATGCGCCGCCAATGTGAACGACGGGCGGTCGTTCGTCACGCCGACGATGGGATGGAGGGTGAAGCCGCTGACGAGCACATGGACCGGCGTCAGCTCGCCAAGGATGCGCACCCGCGCCGGATCGACGCCAATCTCTTCGTGCGCCTCGCGCATGGCTGCCTGCGACAGCGTCTCTCCGGGATCTGTCGCGCCACCGGGCAGGCTCACCTGTCCTGCATGACGGCGCAATCCGCTGGCGCGCACGGTGAGCGGAATGGATGGTCCGCGCTCGCCGGGATAGAGGAGCAACAGACCGGCCGCGATGCGGGCGTCGCTCGGGAACTCTCCGGGCTTCCATCCCGTGCCCGGCGGCGGAGTGGGCATGAAGCGCAACTGGGCATCGAGCCCCGGCAAGGTGCCGGCGAGCCGCTGCCGAAGGGTGGCTTCCAGGATGTCGATGGGAGTCGTGCTCATTTCAAACGGCGCGGCGAAGCAGCGGCGGTGTCAAGACTTGCGTGGGCGGCGTCTGGCCGGCGCCCTCACCGCTTTCGCTGGTTTGGCCGCCTGCGCCGGCTGGGCGGACGCGCGGTCGGCCAGCAGTCCGACGCTCAGGCCATAGGCGTTGACGCAGTTGTACTCGAGAAGCGCCTGGTAGTTCGGATAGACGAGGAAGTGCCGCGTCACCCCGGATACCAGCGAGGCGTCGATATCGGCCGCGGGCAGCGCGCTTCCCGTCAGGGTCGTCACCCCGATTTTTTTCCAGGTCGCGAGCGGAAGCGGAACGGTCATCTGACGCCGCGCGAGACATCCTTCGGTCTGCACCGGCGCCGAGTCGGACAGCCCGGCGAGGGCCCCGGCCGAGACCCGGACCTCGCGACCCCAAGTCTGTTTCTTGTTCCAGCCGTGCGCGGAGAGGTAGTTGGCAATCGACGCGAACACGTCGGGCGTCGACGCCCAGATGTCGCGTTTCCCATCGCCGTCGAAGTCCTGCGCATAGAGCAGGAAACTGGACGGCATGAACTGCGGCTGGCCGAGCGCCCCCGCCCACGATCCGCGCATCGCCGCGGGCTCGACGTCGCCGCGGTCGAGGATCTTCAGCGCATCGAACAGCTCCCGCCGGAACATCGTCGAGCGCCGTGGATCGTAGGCCAGCGTGGCAAGGGTCGCGATCGTGGGCCGCACGCCGCTGAACCGGCCGAAGTTCGATTCGAGTCCCCAGATCGACACCAGCACGCTCGCCGGGACGCCGTACTTCTCGCTGACCTGTTTGAGGACGTCCCGATGCGTCTGCCGCATGGTCTGCGCGGTGAGGACGACCCGTTTCGAGATGCGTTGCGCGAGGTAGCCTTCGAGCGTCTGCACGATTTCCGCCTGCGTGCGATCGCGCTCGATGACGGTGGGGACCTGTTCGAGTCCCGTGAATGCCTGATCGAGCGTCGTTTCGCGGATGCCGCGCGTCAGTGCTTCGGCACGCAGGTCGGCGAGCCAGTCCTCGAACGGCGGCTGCGGCAGCGGCGGGACAGGGGCGATCTGCTGAGCGAACAGCAGGAGGAGGCCGGCGAGAGCCGGCAGATAGCGCATGTGTTTCTATTATGCGGCCTGTGACCCGGGGTGACGCATGAGGCGGGTCAGAGAACGGCCGGCAGGCTCGAAGGGTGATCGGCGATCAAATCGTCGCTCGTCACTTCAGTGCTCGCGGTCGGAAACCCAAACCCGTAGCTGACGAGACACAAGCGAGTGCCGGCGGCGCGAGCGGTGCGCAGGTCGATCACCGAATCTCCCACCATCATCGTGTCGGCCGCGGTCGTGCCCGCGGACGCGATCAGCGACTCGAGCCCGGCCGGGTCCGGTTTCCGTGGCAGCGCGGTATCGCCGCCGATTACCGTGCTGAAGTAGCGAGCGATATCAAGGCCGTCGAGGATCCGTTCCGTGGGGCGCTGCGGCTTGTTCGTCAGGACGGCGAGCGCCGCCCGCGTCGCGAGGATCTCGAGCGCTTCGCGCGTCCCCTCGTAAAGGACCGTGTGGACGAGGAGCCGCTCGTCGTACAGTTCGAGAAACCGGCGCAGCGCCGGCTCCACCTCAGTGGATGCAAGCCCCGCCGCGCGAAGGGCGCGCCTGACCAGCAGCGCCGCGCCTTCGCCGACCATCGCCGTGATGTCTTCGACCGGCAGTGGCCGTCCGCCATGCTCGAGGACGAGCGCGTTCGCGGCATCCGCAAGATCGCGGCGGGAGTCGATCAGGGTTCCGTCGAGGTCGAAAACGATCAGCGGCATGGGGTAAGCCGGGGAAACAGATCACCGACGCGAGACGCGACGATCACAGTCGTCGCGATTTCACGTTCCGCGCTTCGTCGTCAAGCCGCGTCAGGAGGCTGATAGAGCGCGCAGACGGCACCGGCGGGATCCTTGATGACGACGTAGCGCCCGCCGCCGTACGAGTGGGGTCCGGAAACAAGAGCGCCGCCAAGGCGCAGGCAGCCGGCGAGGCTCTGGTCGAGATCCTCAACCGTGATGTAGACCAGCCACTGCGGCGGGAGTCCGGCGTTGTTGCCACGGGCGTGGCAGATGCCCGCAACCGCGACGCCGTCGGCGTTCATCACGTAGTCCGAATACGCGCCCATCGACACCGCCTCCGGCTTCCAGCCCGTGACCGCTTCGTAGAAGTCGCGGACGCTGTCGGCGTCGTCAACGGTCAAATCCTGCCAGGAGATGGTGCCAGGCTCCGGCTTCGCGCTCATCGGGTCATGTTATGCGATCCGCGGCAGGGGTGCGTGGCGCGATCCAAGCCTATATACTCCACACGAATTTCCAAAAATTCCGGCAGACGCCAGATCCTCACGCTCACGGAGGCACCCATGTTGAAAAGAGCCGCCGCCCTTGTCGCCGTCGCCGCCGCCATCGGCGCCTGGACGTCCGTTGCCGCGCAGCAGCGTCCCGCCGCCGCGACGGCGCTGCAACGACCCGCGGCCGCAGCCGAATCGCTCCGTCCAGCCCCCGCGCGCCGCGCCGACGAAGGCAAGGGTCCGTTCAGAACCCTGGTGATCCGTGGCGCGATGCTCATCGATGGAACCGGTGGTCCGCCCCGCGGGCCGGTGGACATCGTCGTCGAGGGCAATCGGATTGCGTCGGTGCGGAGCGCGGGCACACCCGGGCTGCCCCTGCGGGCGAATCGCGGTCCGCAAAATGCGGAGCATGAAGTGGATGCCACCGGCATGTATGTGCTGCCAGGGTTCGTCGACCTTCACGTTCACGCGGGTGGTGCGCCGAAGAACGCCGACGCCGAGTACGCCTACAAGCTGTGGCTCGCGCACGGCGTGACCACGGTCCGCGGCGTGCCGCTTGCCGGCAACGACTTCACGGTCAGCGAGAAGGCGCGCAGCGCGAAGAACGAGATCGTCGCGCCACGCATCTTCAATTATCAGCGCGCCGGTGTCGGCTGGGACAAGGGGCAGGTCGAGGACCCGGCAAAGGCGCGCGACTGGGTCCGGTGGGCGAAAGCCAACGGCGTCGACGGCCTCAAGCTCGGCTCGTGGGAGCCGCCGATCATGGCCGCACTCCTCAACGAGGCCAAGGTCAACGACATGGGTTCCACCGCCCACCTCGATCAGGCGGGTGTGGCGCAGATGAACGCCATCGACGCTGCGCGGCTCGGCCTCGGCACGGTCACCCACTTCTACGGCCACTTCGAGTCGCTGCTCAAGGACTACGTCGTCCAGCCGTACCCCGCCGGCCACAACATGAGCGACGAATACCAGCGGTTCGGCCAGGTCGCACGCCTGTGGGACAAGATCCACCCGCCGGGCAGTCCGGAGTGGAAGGCGTACCTCGAGGAGCACTTGAAGCTCGGCACGACGTTCGATCCAACGATGACCATCTATTCGGCGGGCCGTGACGTGATGCGGTTCCGCGCCGCCGAGTGGCACGACAAGTACACGCTGCCGTCGTTGATGGATTTCTACGCGCCGAGCCGGGCCAGTCACGGGTCGTACTGGTTCGACTGGACCACCGAGGACGAGGTCGCGTGGCGCAACTTCTACCAGGTCTGGTTCCGGCTGATGAACGACTACAAGAAGATGGGCGGGCGGGTGACGACCGGGTCCGACTCCGGCTCCATCTACCAG
>JANPCT010001025.1:0-5912 GCA_031431095.1 Acidobacteriota bacterium
GTGAGGAACACCTGAACCAGGTCGTTCCTTGGCACCGGTGGCGGCGGGACGCCGAAGAGCAACTGGATGATCACCGGAAGCGTGGGATGGGTGACGTAGTCGAGAAACTGCGCATCACCCTGCGGCTCGCTGGCGTTGAACTTGTCCTTGTCTTTCAGACCGATGACCACCTCGTTCACCAGCGGATTCCCCAACCGCGAGGCCTGCGAGTACTGACCCGGAGGGGTCGCGCCTTTCGACCCACCCGCCGCCTTGCGCTTTCCGGCGCTGGATGTCGTCCATCCGCCGATGACCGGATCGGCTGCGACCAGGCAGGCGGTCGGGATCTCGAGGGCCAAGGTCGTGATGTTCTTGTCCGCGAGGTCGTTGGTCTCGCCGTTCTCAGGACCAAGTGGATTGGTGTTGATGAGGTCGAAGACCTCCCCGAGGTTGACGACAAACCCTTCGCGCCGCTGACCCACGAACACCCGGCCGCCGCCGCATCCAGGGATGTCGACGTCGTAGATATGGTTGTTCGCGTACTGATTGTAGATGGCCGGGTCGTTATCCCGGAGCGACTTGTCTCCAATCCGGTCCACCGGCTTCTTGAACGTCGCCCCGTCTACGCCGCTGATGGCCGCGCGCTGACCCGTACGGCGGTCGCCGCGGACGAGGTCGAGCGTGTAGGTCTCGAGCACATTGAGGTTTCCCGTGTCGTCCCGGCCTGGGCCGATCGGCCCGACATTGATCAGCGGAACAGCGACGTTACGGTCCCCCACCGTCAGGGCGATGTCTTTCGACTTTCGCTGGAACTGGAACTGGAAGGTGAGGTCCTCCCGGCTGTCGCCATTGTTGTCGACGTGGATCTCATAGAGCGCGTCGTCGTCGAGCATGAAGAAGTTCGGTCCTCCGTAGGCGTCCTGGAGGGGATAGTAGTTCGCCAGCAGCGTGACGTAGCCGGCTCGGCCAGCCTCGTAGCTGCGGAACATGTAGAAGTCGGTGCCGTCAAGTTTGGGCGTTTTGGTGATACCGGGTGCTTCGCGGTGACTCGAGGCGTGAATCACGCCCCCCCCTACCGCCAGCGCCAGGGCGATGAGGGTTCCTTTCACGAGCTTGTGGTGCATGTGTTCTCCAATAGAGTGGCAACAAATCGAGCGCTGCATCTAGCCCTACGACGCGATCGGGTTTCTGGATTGCGGTCGCTGACCGCAGCTGGTCGGTGGGCAGCAGCGAACGACGCGTGAGCGCCGGTCGGTGACGCTCAGGGTCGCAGGCGCGACCGGACTGCCCTGACATGGCAGGTGCTTTCGTCAGACGGAGCCGACGAGGTGCTTCGCGCCGGTGGGCGCAGTGAGGCCGCCCGGAGGTTCATCGGTCACCGCGACGGTCACGGAGCCGCTGGCAATACCGCCCGGAGGGGGGACGATCAGCATGCCGCGGCCTGTACGCGGAGTGCCCAGCACTCCCGCACTGACCGGCGCGCCGCCGCCGATCAGCCAGACCTGGTACACCCGCCCGGGTGGGGGGACCGGCAATTGGTCCGCCGCCACAAGCAGCCCGCGTGTCGCGCTCCAGTAAGCCCTGGCACCGGACCCGGAACCCGCCAGTTCGATGCGACGCATATCGGAGGCGGTGAGAATCGAGAGCGCGAGGTCGGTCTGGCCGGCGAAGTCATCGAGTTGGTGCCGGAGGCCGGCGATCTCGCGATCCGTCCGCCGCAACTCCTCCGATGCCTGTCGTGCCCGCTGATTGGAGAGATACAAGGACGACCCGAGCATGAGGATCACGGCTGCGGCAGCGGCTAACCACCCGGTACTCCATCCACGGCTCGGAGCGATCGGCTGCCCCCGCGTCGGTACCGCAGCGCGCGGTTCCGCAGCGATCGCGGCGAGCACGCGCGCCCGCAAGGCCTGGGGCGGAACGACGGCCTCCGGCACGCGGGCAAGACCCTCCATGACGAGCGGCAGCTCACGGAGTTCTCCGGTGCACTCCGCACAGGAGGCGACATGCCGCTCGATGGCGTTCCGGTCGTCAGCAGTGACCTCGCCGAGGACGTAATCTCCCAGTCGTGCGGCGATCTCGTCGTGACGCTCCATGCTCATGATTGGAGCCTCTGCCGCAACGTGCCCAGCGCCGTACGGATGCGCGTCTTGATCGTCCCCAGAGGCTCGGTGAGACGCTGCGCGATTTCTGACTGCGTGAGGCCCTCGTAATAGGCGAGTTCGAGGGCACTCCGTTGTGTGTCCGGAAGCCCTCTCAACGCTTCACGGATACGCACGGCCTGCTCCTCTGACAACAGCTGATCTGAGACCAATGCTCCCGATGCCGCGAGCGTGTCGGGGAGCACACTCGATCGCGTATCCGGACGTGCCTGCCTGGCCCGCACCCGGTCGATCGCACGAGTCCGCGCCATCACCAGCAGCCAGCCCGCCACCGTTCCTCTCGTGGCTTCGAAACGCTGAGCGGTGCGCCAGGCTTGGGAAAAGACCTCCTGCACCACGTCCTCAGCGTCACCATCGTCGCGCAGAATGCGCCGCGCGAGCGCCAACACCTGTCCCGCGTAGCGATCGTAGAGCTCTTCGGCGGCGCGCATATCGCCGGCAGCGAGGCGTGACACGACACCGCTGTCGGCGTCAGACCTGCCGCTGATGTGGGCTGCGACCTGCACCTGCGGGTTCCTCGTCACCATCTATACGGTTCCGGTGACGGGTTGGATTGACTCCGGCTATTCACGTTCGAGGGAAACACGCAGTTCGATTGTAATACCTTGGAACGGACCCGCTACACCGAGTTGGTTCCACGCGGCATCGGGAGACGTGACAATCGGCGTCAGCGCCCCGGTGCGCTCAGCTTGAAGTCGGCATCCTTCCACGCGCGCCTGAACCGTTCCTCAACGGCTGTCGCTTCCTCATTCTTGTTCTGCGCCTTGAGCGCCTGCACGAGGCCGTGGAGCGCCCAGCCGGTCTCCGGGTTCTTCTTCAGATCCTCCCAGAGTACCGCTTCCGCTTCGTCCGGTCGCCCCGCGTCCAGCAGCACCGCCGCGAGGTTCTGGCGTACTGGCGCGTGCCAGTCCGCCGGCTCCTGATAGATCAGCGCATCTTCGTAGCGAACCGCGCGATCCAGATGAAGGATCGCGTTGTCCCAGTCCTTCCGGCGTGCCGCGATCTCACCCAGGATGACTTCCGGGGCAATCCGCAGAATGGCGTGTCCAGTATTCGCGGAGAAGGTCACCTGCCCCTTCATCGTTTCGTCAGCGAGGAGCGTCTTCAGCGCCTCGAGCTCCCGCTCCGCGTCCGGGATCCGGCCCTTCGCAATGAACGCCATCGCGCGGGCGTATCGCCACGCGCCGCGGGTGAATGGCGTCTCGTGCTGAGGGCCTTTGTCGGAGAGAATCTCGTCCCACTGCGCGAAGCGCACCATCGCCCAGTAAGGCACCACCAGGAACCCCTGGAGGATCGGCACGCTGGCGAGTGCCTCTTTCGGAATCGAGGACGCGACCCGCTTCGCGGAATCGAGGGCGAGACGGCTCTGTCCGCTGGCCGTGGCACCCATCCAGATGAAATGCAGATTGTGCGGGTAGTAGCCAAGGGGATACAGCCCCTGCGCCTTGCACTGGACAATGTAATCCTCGTCGGCCTTGGCGGCGAGCTGGTTGGACTTGACCACGTCCGCGTGCCGCCCGACGCGCATATAGATGTGCGCCGGCATATGAACGATGTGGCCGGCACCGGGCATCAGCGGAAGCAGGCGATCGGCTTCCGCCTCGGCTCGTTCAGGTGTGTCGGTGGGCTCCCAGAGATGGATCCAGTAGTGCAGCGCGCCGGGATGGCTGGGGTTGCGGGCGAGCACGCGCTCGAGCGACGCCACGATCTCGGCCGTTTCCGTGTAAGGGGCGCCGTCGCGGGTCCAGTAGTTCCAGGGGCGAAGGTCCATCAGCGATTCGGCGTAGATCGTGCGCGCGTCGGCATCATTCGGAAACGACAGGACCAGTTTGCGCAGGGCCTCGGCGAACGCCTGATCGGCCTTCTTGCGATCCTCCGGCTTGCCGGTGTAGCGCGCGGCAATGGCATCGATGAAGGCGCGTTCGCGCGCCGTCACCCTGGACTTCAACGAGACGGCCTTCTGCGCCAGCTCGTACGCGGTGGGTTCGGCCGCGGCATCCATCGGCGCGTTGATGTTCGGCCCGAGTACGAGCGCGTGCCCCGCGTATGCCATCGCGCAGTTGGGATCCAGGCGCGCCGCTTCGGTAAACGCCCGCGCCGCTTCCGCATGGTTGAAGCCGTACGCGAGATTCAGCCCCTGGTTGATGAACAGCCGCGCGCGCGCGCTCCTGGTGGTCACGGGAAAGGTGTGCACGCCAAGATTCTGCAGCCGCGGAGCAACTGGCATCCCCGCGGCGGGCTGCGGGGCACCGGCGGGCACGTCGTAGTGCTTGTGCACCGGAGCTGCGGTCTGCGCCGCCGCGCGAGGAATGATGACGGACGAAAGCGCCAGAGCCATTGCGGTCCGCGCGATGGAGTTGCGTGACATGTCTGACCTCCAGCGCCATAGCTTATGACGGCGTCGTCTTCTGTTCAACGATCGTAAAGCGTGAGCGGCGGTGGCCGGTGGTAGTCTTCCAGCAGACCCGGTCGTTCCACCCAAGTGGCTCTCTGCGGCTTTTTGGACCTGGCGGATTCCTTGGAGGCGCGGCGATAGATGGCCAATCCCACCGCATGATGTTCATGATTCGCGTGCCCGCGCGCCTGTTCCTGCTCGTGCTGGTGTTCGGCGCCTCCGCCTCGGCGCAGCGCGCGCCGATACCGCGGCAGCTCGTGTTCACGCCCTATCACGCGAACGGCATCTACAACGTCGGCGAGACGGTCGGCTGGACGGTGACGCCGGGGACGACGGCGCCGACGTATCGCTATAAGTGGATCCTGCGGCGCAACAACGCCGTGGTACTCAAGGAAGGGACGCTCGATCTGTCGAGCGGTCACGCAACGATCGAAGTCGTCGGCGACGAGCCGGCGATGCTCTACCTTGCCGTCGAGCCCACCAGGGACCTGACACCCGCCGCAGCGACGACGGCCGGCGAGCCGCCGCATTTCGTCGGCGGCAACACGGGGAGAAACACCGGCTTCTATGCCGCCGGCGCCGCGGTCGCCCCGGCGAAAATCGGACTGTCCGCGCTCCGTCCGTCCGATTTCGACGCCTTCTGGGACGGCAAACTCGCCGCGCAGGCGAAGGTGCCGATCAACGCGGTCTTGACTCCGGTGCAGACGGACGTGCCCGGCGTCGATCTCCGCATGTTCCAGCTCGATGCGCTCGGGTCCAGAACCCATGGCTACGTGGCAAAGCCGGCCGGAGAGGGAACATACCCGGCCGTCATCCAACTGCAATACGCAGGCGTCTACGCGCTCAACGCCGGCGCCGCGGCGCGGCGCGCCGCTGAAGGCTGGCTGATGATCAACGTGGACTCGCACGCCAAGCTGCCGTCCGATCCGTCGGGCAACATTCCCGGCGACTACAGGACCGTCGGCAACACCGATCGCGAAACGTCGTACTTCCTGAACATGTACCTGCGGGATTCGCGCGCGCTGGACTACCTGCTGACGCGGCCGGACTGGGACGGCCGCACGGTTGTCGTCATGGGCGGCAGCATGGGTGGGCTGCAGAGCCTCGCGCTTGCCGGCCTGCGTCCGGAGCAGATCACCGCGGTGCTGGTCTGCGTCCCCGCGGGCGCGGACACCAATGCGGACCTCCACGGCCGCAAGGCGGGCTATCCCAACTGGCCGCCCGACAACCCGGACGTGATGAAGACCGCGCTCTATTTCGACGCGGTCAATTTCGCGGCGCGCATCAAGGCGCCGGTGATGGCAGGCCTGGGCTTCATCGACACGATCTCGCCCCCCGCCGGTATCTGGGCGGCGCTCAACCAGATCGCCGGACCG
>JANPCT010001026.1:0-3468 GCA_031431095.1 Acidobacteriota bacterium
CAATTGCTCCTCCAAATCAGAGTTGTCCTTTTGCAATTTTTGCACTGCTGACTCATTCGACGCTGACGCCTCTGTCAAGCGGACCTCCAATGCACGGACACGCTCATTCCCTTGCGTTGACGCTGCTTCGTTGGCTCTTTCCATTCTGGGTTCGCACGCCGGCTGCCCCGGTTGCCCGCGCCATCGATCGATGGGCCGCGAAGGTGCCTGTCGCGAGTGCATTCGGCGGCTTCTACACTGCGATCGGATCGGTACATCACGATGCCAACGCCGGCCGCTGACCGGCGCCACACGCTTCGCGGCTGAGTCGGACTCGCGAATAAAAACTTTCACGTCCGTTGCGCGAGGGCTATTGCGCCGTTTCGCCGCGGCCGATACGAAACAGAGGTCGAGCCGCGCCGGAGGTAAAACCCCCTGCAAACGGCCGAGGTTAGGCATGAAACGGATTGTCGCCCTACCAGAACCGTGATAATCTGCCCGCTTGTTTTAGCGGCTCGGCGAAAGGTTTTTTCTGTCGGCCCGGCCTTGTCCCGCACCCTCGGCAGTGCGCGTGTCGTGTTGCAATAAATTATGGTTCCGACGCGCGACAGTACGCTCCGGGTGCCAGCCGCGCCACCCCCACCCAATCTCAAGCTCGAACGCAGCCCATCGACAGCACGCGCCGCTAGCTCCAGGCGCCACACTCGCACGTTCCTGACGCAGCACTGGCAAGTACTCTTTGCCTGCGCTGTCGCGCTCGGCGACGTCGTCGCGCTGTTCGCCGCATACCGGATGTCCGGCCCCACCGCGATCAGCGAATACCACGTGGCCCGCCGGGTCATCAGCGTGTGGTACGTCGGTTCTTACTTCGTGCTCGTCGGCGCGGCCGGCCTGTACCGCCGTCCCTATACGGCCGACGTGCGATCGCAGCTGCGGCGGTGTTTGAAGGGACACTTCTTCGCGCTGGCGGCCCTCGCGGTTCCCCTCCTGTTCCTGTTCGGAATCCGCACGACGACGGAACTGCTCATCACCCTCACCATCGTGTTCCTGCCCGCGCTCCTGGTGGCGCGTGTGATTACGCTGCTGCTGCGCCAGGTGTTGCTCGCCAGGGGCTGGTTCCTCGATCGCGCCGTCGTGCTGCTCGATGAGAAGGAAGGGGACGGCGTTCCGTTCTGGGTGACGCATATTCGTCGCGTCGGCTACGACGTGGCCGGCGTCCTGCGCTGCCATTCCGTGTTCGGGCTCTCCGTCGACTCGCTGGCTGCCCACGTCGAGGAGACCGGCGCCGGATGCCTGATCGTGCCGAGTCCGCGCTATGTGAACGAGGCGTTTCATCCGGTGATCGAGTACGCGCGCCGCGCCGGCCTGACGATTCGGATCTTCTCTCCGGAAGTGCAGCGTGTCCTCTCGACCGCGAAAGTCTACGACGTCCCCGGCGTGACCATCGAAGCGCCGGTTGGGCGGCGGACCGTCGCGGTTCAGCTCGGCCTGAAGCGTGCTTTCGATCTCGCCGCCGCGTCGGGCATTCTCCTGCTTGCGTCCCCCGTGCTCGCCGTCGTTGCCATCGCGATTCGCCTGGAGAGCCGGGGCCCGCTGCTGTTCCGCCAGCCGCGCAGCTCCGCGCCAGGCAAGCGCGAGTTTCTCGCGCTGAAGTTCCGCAGCATGACGGTGGACTCGGCGGAACGACGGCTGCATCTGGCGGCGGCCAACCAGACGTCGGGCGCGCTCTTCAAGATCAGAAACGATCCGCGCGTCACACGCGTCGGCAAGTTCATCCGCAAGTTCAGCATCGACGAGGTGCCGCAGCTCTGGAACGTCGTCCGCGGCGAGATGAGCCTGGTCGGTCCGCGTCCGCTCCCGAGCGATGATTTTTCACTCGTTGTCGGCAGCGAGATCGACGGCTGCTATCACCGCCGCGCGTGGGTGAAGCCTGGCCTCACCGGCCTCTGGCAGATCTCGGGGCGCAGCGATCTTGGCTTCGTCGAGATGGTCATGCTCGATCTCTACTACGCCGAGCACGGCACCATCTTCCTCGATCTCTGGATCCTCCTGAACACCGTCCCTGTCGTCCTCTTCGGCAAGGGCGCCTACTAACAAGTCTTACTCGA
Source organism: Acidobacteriota bacterium (assembly GCA_031431095.1). Taxonomy (GTDB): domain Bacteria; phylum Acidobacteriota; class Vicinamibacteria; order Vicinamibacterales; family 2-12-FULL-66-21; genus JAICSD01. The sequence continues at coordinate 2,088 of JANPCT010001026.1, forward strand.
AGGGGTCGAAGGGCTCGAAGGCAATCGAAGGCGCTTATTATTTATCGAGTAGGTTGTTGCCAACGACCGGGATCCTTCGACCGCTTCGATTCCTTCGCCTCCTTCGAGTGAGAAAGCCCGCGAGCAGACAAAAAAAGGGGGACGCGCCAACGGCGCGTCCCCCTCGTTGAGCGACCGGAGATTATCGGCGCAACGGCGGGATGTCGCCGCTGACGCCCCAATCCACCGTCAGGATGTTGCGCAGGTAGAACCGGCCGAGACTCGGGCGGAAGATGGCGATGTCCACCTTGCGATCGTTGTTGTAGTCGGCCGGCACAGCAATGTCGCCGGCTTGTCCTCCCCACAGCACCGTCTCGATGGTGGTGTAGTTGGTGGAGGACGTGGCCACGTACCAGTTGCCGGTTGACTGACGGAAGACCGCATAGTCGGCCCTGCCGTCACCATCGAAGTCGGCCGATACCGGCGTGTCTCCCGAGGCGCCGAACGTGAACGTCACGTACGTCGAGAACTCGGTGGACGACAGCTTCACGTAGAAGACCCCTGTCGATGGCCTGAATACCGCGATGTCGGTTCGTCCGTCACCGTCGTAGTCCGCCTGCGCCGGAAGGTCGCCCGTGGTGCCGAAGTCCACATACGGACCGCCCTGGATGTACCAGCGGCCCGATGCGCCCGGCCGGTAGACCGCGACCTGCGCTATGCCGGTGCCCTGGTAGTCGCCCGGGACCGGAATGTCGCCGCTGAGGCCCCAGTCGGCCGTCGCGTAGCTCGCGTTGTTGGTGGTCGAGAGCTTGATGAACCACCGTCCGAGTGAGGGTCGGAACACGGCGGTGTCGCTCTTCCCGTCGCCGTCGTAGTCCTTCGTCACCGGGACATCACCCGCCAGGCCCCACGACAGCAGCGAGTAGCTCGTGTTGCCGGTGCTCGAGTTCAAGGTGTACCAGTCACCAGTCGATGGCCTGAAGACCGAAACGTCGGCGCGGCCGTCACCGTCGAAGTCTCCCTCGGTGTTCAGCGCCGGACGCGCCTGGACGAGCGAGGCGGCGCGCTCGCCGACGATCCCGAAGCCGGATTCGACTTCCGTCGTGTCGGTCACGAGCGTCTTGATGAACCAGGTGTTGGTTCCGGGACGGTAGACGGCGAGGTCGGCGCGACGATCGCCGTTGCGATCGATTGGCACCGGCACGTCGCCGGCGCGCCCCCACGTGTAGGTGAACTGCCCGTTGACGATCCATTCGCCGGTCGCGGGACGGAACACCGCGGCGTCGGTGCGGCCGTCGGCGTTGTAGTCCGCCGGGACGGCGATGTCACCCGCGCGGCCGAGCAACACGGCGCCGCCGCCGTAGAAATACCAGTAGCCCGTGGATCGACGGAACACCGCGGG
>JANPCT010001027.1:0-2634 GCA_031431095.1 Acidobacteriota bacterium
CATCGATCCGCGACTGGAGGGACTCCGGTTGCGCGAGTGCCGGCGCGGCCGCAGGCATCATCATGATGGCGAGCGCCGCCGCGATTGCCGCGGCGCGCGCGGGTCCTGTCGTGCTCGAGCGCGGCTCGACCCTCCATTCGAGGCGGGCGCCCGCAAACAGCAGCAGCGCGGCTGCCACCAGGCAGAGAAAGCCCCAGGACACCATCCCGTGCGACGCGAAATTGCCCATGTGCGTCTCGCCAATCACCAGCGGTGTGAACGGCGTCAGGCGGATTGGCGCCGTCGGGTTGAGGCTGTGACCGAATGCATACAGCCTCCACTGGAGATCGGCGAGGACGGCGATCGTGGTCAGCGCCGTCGCCGCCGTGGCCAGCCGCCGCAGCCAGGTGTGCAAGGGGGACGCGAGACACAGCCCGATGAGGACGGCAATGCCGATCGGAAACATCGCCGTCTCCAGCGCCGGCGCGACAATCGGCGGCATGCCGATGTAGTGGTTCAGGATGTTCAGCTCGTGTAGATCCCCCGCCATACCGGTGCCATAGGCGTGCAAGTGCAGCCCCTTGCGGTATTGCGGCGCCTCCATTTTCATGCTCCACAGTGGCAGCTGCGTACTGAGCCCAACCAGTGCGGCGGCGGCCAGCGCTGCCCCGAAGCGAATCGCACGCGCGCGAGTCACGATCCCCCCTCCCTTGCCAGTAGTCCGGAAACCGTTCCGATCACCCGTCCGTGGTACGCGGCGGCCGCCGGCGGGCCGTCGGCTTTCGCGCCACATCCTGTGACGATCAGCATCACCGTGCCCGTCATCGCCGCTCTCATCGCCAGGTCCGTCGTAAGCCGGCCCTACTTCTCGATGATCAGCCAGCCCTGCATCTCGAGGTGCAGCGCCGAACAGAACTCGGTGCAGTAGTAGCTGTAGGTGCCCGGCTTGTCCATCGTGAACGAGACCGTCGTCGTCTCTCCCGGATCCAGACTGACCATGACGTTCTTCGTCGGTACCGCGAACCCATGCGTGGCGTCCGGCGTCTGTTCCGTGTTCGTCAGGTGCACGATGATCCTGTCCCCGACCTTCGCGGTCACGATGTCTGGCGTGAAGTGGCTGCGCACCACGTTCATCCACACCTCGACCACGCCAGCGCGGCGGACGATGCGCGCGTCCTTTTCGGTGGCGATCGCATCGGGGCTCTTCAGGTTGGTCGCCGGCGATGTGCCGGGTTCGTAGACTTCGCGCGCCTTGATGATGTCCGCCTTCACCATCTGCGCGTAGTGCGGCTCGCCAAATCCGATCGGCATGTCGGCGAGCAGTTCCATTTTTGCGCCCGAGATGTCGATCAGCTGGAAGTTCTGCGGGTGCAAGGGCCCGACGTTGGTATGCCGGTCGATCGACCACTTGTTCATGGCGATGAGGTACTTGCCCTGGGGGTCCATGGTGTCCCCCTGCGCCGTCGCCAGGTGTCCGACGTTGTAGTGAATCGAAACTTTGTCCACGAGTTTGAAGGCGTCAGCGGCGGTATGGTACGGGGGGCCAAGCGTCCACTTCGCCACCGCGCTCTCGAGATAGAGGCTGGTGTAGCCATTGCCCTGGTTGTCGTACTGGGTGTGGAGCGGCCCGGCGCCGAGCTCCACCGTCCCCGCGACAATGGCATCGAACTTCAGGATCGGCACGCCGTAGCGGTCCCTGCCTTCGTAGTTCTTCGCCTCGATGGCTTTCTTGATCAGATCGAAGCCGTAGACCGTCACGTGCGGGTCGAGCTTGCCCGCGACCGAGATGTAGTCACCCTTTGGCGCGACGTCGACGCCGTGCGGGCTGCGCGGCTCCGGCGCGAGGTGAAGAATGCCCTCTGCGGCCGCGGTCTCGAGGCTGATGACGCGGATGCCGTTGATCTCGGTGTACTTGCCGGCGGCGATGATCTCCTCGGCCTTCTTCCAGTTGATGATGTGGAGGTAGTCGAAATCGAGCCGTGACGCGCCGACCTCGATCGGCGGCCTGCCCTGCTGGATTCCGCCGGTCGCCATCTCAACGTTGTAGGAGTTGATGAACGCATAGCCGTCGCTGACGCCTTTGCCCGAGTCGGCCAGGTCCTGGGTATACGGCGGCAGCTCGATCTGGAAGCTCTCCTTCAGGAGCATGCGGCCTGTCTTGGGGTCCACCTTCACGAACGTCGAGTAGCCGCGGTAGATGTCGGCGTAGCGGTTCAGATGATCGTCGAGCGTGACCGCCTGCCCCTTGCTTGCATTCCACGCCTTGAGTGCCGGCACCTTCGACGAGATGTGCACGTACTTGGTGTCGGGGGTGGCGAAGATGCCGCCGTGCGACGTCTGCAAATTGGGCACCTGGAGGATTTGTTTGGCGCGGAAGTCCGAGAGATCGACCATGCCGATGCGCCCGTTGGCGCGGTCGTTGATGTAGATCCATCGCCCGTCGTACTTTCCATCCGTTTCGCTCAACGCCGGATGGTGCGCATCACCCCAGCGCAGCGGATCCTTGGCGGCGCGATTGCCATTGCCGTGGTCGTCACCGTTCGTCAGGGGGCCGCCCGTCGCGCCGTCATGACCGTCGAGGGCGTTCTCCGACCAGTCCGCGCCGTAGCCGTAACCCTGCCACGGCTCGGGCGTGAACACCGCGATGTACTTGAG
>JANPCT010001028.1:0-2931 GCA_031431095.1 Acidobacteriota bacterium
CCGCGTCGTTGCCAAAGGTGTGGTGCCGCTCGGCGCGCTCGCGGCCGGTGACTACGTCGTTCGCGGCATCATCCGCCTCGAGGACGGCACGTCTGGCCGTGTCATGCGGACGTTGCGGAAGAGCGCACGCTAACGCTACACGCTCGTGTCATTTCGTGGTTGGTGGTTTGGTGTGTTCGTAGTTCGGTGGTCGGCGCCAGACCATCCACCCACCACCAACGACCTACCACGAACCACCAAGTGTCCCACACGCCTTGAGGTCCGCGATCATGGGATAGGTGCCCTGGCTGAGGCTGGCGCCGCCGCCGAATCCGGGACCGCCGCCGCCGCGATACGAGCGGATGAACTGGCTGGTCTCGTCGATCGGCAGTTGGGCGGCGTTCGCGCAGAAGTCCATCCAGATCCCGTCCATGTTCAGGTACTGCTCGACGTTCGACAGATAGAAGGCGGCGACGTGTGCGTTGTGCGCCTTGAGCCAGGCGCCGACCGCACGAATCGCCTTGGGGCCGGCGAAGTTGCCGACGATCGGCACGAGGAGATTCTTCGATTGCAGGGTCTTGAGCGTGGTGAAGGTTTCCTCGCTGGCGAGGTAACTGCGTAGCAGCCCGGCGCCGTCGGTGGCGACCATCAGGTCGGCGTAAGTTGGTGAGTTGCGGAAGCCGCCGCGCCCCGGGCCGCCTCCGCCGGACATCCAGTAGGTCAACTCCGGGCCGTACCGGCCGAAGTACTCATAGATGTAGCGGATGCCGGTGCGGTCCTCGGGCTCGATCGGAAAACCGTGGGTCTTCTGCAGGCGATCGATGATGGCCGTGAAATTCTGTTCGAATAATGTCTCGTCGGCCGGAACGGTGGAGAACGCCTGGAACATTTCGCGCACGCCGGTCGCCGCGTCGAGACCGTCGGGACGTTTCCGCGAGAACAGCCTCGACACGAACTCCGATCGATCGCGCGACATCTCGAAGATCGCCTTGTACATCAGGTGCATGTCGAGATTGCCGCGGCGGACATCGATGATCACCGCCAGCGCGGGCTTCAGCGCCGCGATATAGGTGAAGTTCTGCTCCGGTCCGACGCCCATGTAAACGCGGCCGGGCCTGGCGACGTTAACAAGCTCGGGGATGACGTACTGCAAGAACAATTCGTTCGACAGCAGGTTGTCGGATCGGAACGACCCGCCCGGTTCGGAGAGACCGGTGATCAGCGTCCAGAACTCGACGTCGGTGAGCCGTTCAGGAAGTGCCGCAGGCGCAGGCGCCCTGTCCGGTGGTGCTGCGGTTGCCGGCGCCTCAATCGGCCGCGCATCCGGGACGCCGGGGCCGGCTGCCGGCGCGACATGCCTGGCGCAGGCGACCGGAGCAAACAGCGCGAGCAACCACGCGCCGGCAACTCGTCGTGATCGTTTCACCAACAGGTTGACCTCGCAGGCCGAATCCTAACAGAATCCCCACGGACGCAGGGCAGGACCCCTCTCCGATTGCGAATGGTGCGAAAGGGTCGTGCGATCCCAGAATCGGGTAATCTGATGGCTGGCAACTGGTAGCCGTGGTCCCGGTTTCCGGTCTGTTCAGGAGCCGTCATGGTAATCCGTCGTATCGGTGTGTGGTCGGCCGCCAGGCTGTATGGTGCGCTCAGCGCGGCGATGGGACTTCTCGTCGGCATGCTGATCGCAGCCGCTTCGGTCGTAGGCGGCGCCGCTGGCGTTTTCGGCCAGGGTACTGAATCGGCCTCGGGGCCGCTCGGTATGATGCTCGGGATCGGCGCGGTCGTGGCCCTGCCGGTATGCTACGGACTCCTCGGCCTTGGCGTCGGCGCCCTTGTCGCCGCCTTGTATAACTTGTTCGCCGACTTGTTCGGCGGTATTCAACTGGAAACAGAACCATGAAGACCCTCAGCACCCTCGCACCCTTCGCGCTCGTCATCTCGATCGCCGTGCCGGCCGCGGCGCAGACGCCGGCCGCCGCTCCGTCTCCTGCGAACGCGAATGTCCTCGGAACCTGGAACGCCACGGTGACGACCACCCAGGGGGCCATTCCCACCCAGCTCAAGCTGAGGAAGGAAGGCGAGAAGATCGTCGGCACCATTTCCTCGGACATGGGGGAAGCGCCCGTCGAGGCGCAGGTGAAAGGGAAGGACGTGACCGTCTGGTTCGACTTTCAGGGTCAGAACGGGACGATGGCGATCGAGTTGAGCGGCACGGTTGACGGCGATGCAAAGGGACGATGGGCATGGGCGGCCAGGCGGCCGGCGAGTGGGCGGCAACGCGGGTGAAGGAAACGAACCCTGCCGCCGCGGCGGCGCCGTCCGCCCCTGCGGCTGCCCCGGCTGCTTCCACTCCGTCGCTGACCGGAACCTACAATGTCAGCGTCGAACTGCCGAACATGACCGCCAACCCGAGCATCGCCCTGACGCAGACCGGCGAGAAGCTCACCGGCGAGTACGTCAGCGCGCAATACGGTAAGTTTCCGATCACCGGAACGGTCAAAGGCACCGAGGTGACGTTCTCATTCGCGATGAGCGTCGAAGGCAACGGCCTCGAGGTCACCTACAAGGGCGCCGCCGCCAAGGACGGATCCATCACTGGCACCGTCGCCTACGGCGACATGATGTCAGGCACTTTTGCTGCGAAAAGAAAGTAAGCGACACACCACAAACGACCGGATCACCGATAACGCCAGCCGGTCTTGTCCGCTCCCGGCGGCGCGTACTTCTCGACCTGCTTCGTCAGCTTCTCGAGCAGCTCCGGCGGGCGCGGGCCCCAGCAGTGCGGCGCGCGGCGCTGAAAAACGATCTCCCCCATCTCGCCCGGGTTGGCGTTTTTGGTCCAGAACGCATTCAGGTTCTCGACTGCGTCGTTCAAATAGTACGAATCCATGTCGCCGACATAGACGTTCAGCTTGTGTCCGACCTTCGGGCCAAGGGTCGCCCAGTTGG
>JANPCT010001029.1:0-5195 GCA_031431095.1 Acidobacteriota bacterium
GACGAAAACCAACGTCGCCATCAACGTCGGAGGCGGCGCGAAGATCTCCCTCGCCGGGCCGATCCGGCTGCGGCTCGACTACCGGGTTTTCACGCTGAAGGGATCCCCGCGCTACGCCACCGTGCAGCGCTTCTACGCAGGAATCAATCTCAAGTTCTGAGTGGCGCGGTCGTTATTTAGGGACGAGGGCGGGAGACATATTGAGGACCTGCTGCAGGTTCAGCATCACCTGCCCGCTGACGAAACAGGCGGTGTATTTCGCCCAGAGATCCTGCGCTTCGCTGGGGAAGGCTTCGGCGAGGATGCTCGTGATCGAGTATTCCTCGTCCTTTACCGTCGGATCGAGCAGCCATAGGTAGACGACGTTGCCACCCGGGCCCGCTTCGATCCCTTTGAGCAGACGCCAGCCGAGCGCCTGCTGCTTACGCTTGGGATCCTGGCTCTTCGTCAGCGCTTCCTTCACCCGGGCCATCACCGCTTCGTAGTCCGCGGTCTTGTCAGGCTTGATGACGCTGAAGACGACGCCGGAATCGGTGGTGAACTTGCGGGAGGCGGGTACTGACGGGGCGGCGGGAGGTGCAGCGGGGGCCTGGCCGGCGGCAGGGGTCGTGGGCGCCTGCGCCGGTGATTGCGCCGCGGCGGGCGAACCCGCCGCGAGCGCGATCACGAGAGAGATCAGGCCGATGGTCACGCGCAGCAGTTAGCCGCCGAGTTGTGTGAGACTCAACTTGCTGAGACCCGCGGCGAACGCATCGACGTACTTCTTCCACATCTCCTGCGTCTCCGGAGCGCGCATTTCCTCTGGAGTCATCGTCTTCGCAAGCATCTGGAACAAGTCGAGTCCGAGGACGCAACGGCGGGGTCGACGAGGACGACGTAGAGGGCGTTGGGACCGAAGGGCTCGGTAGACTTGTACACCTTGAAGCCGGCGGCCTGCTTCTTCAGCATCTCGTCCTGGGTTTTCGCGAATCCCGACTTCAGCTTGGTGGCCATCTCTTCGAAGACCGCCGTCTTGTCCGGCTTGATCTGCACGAGCAGAATGCCGGCCGGGGTGGTAAACGGAATCTTCGGTTCGGTCGCAGCGGGCGCCTGTGTTGCGGTCTGCCCGGTGGCCGGCGGCTGCCCAGCGGGCGGCTGCTGCGTCGTCGTGGCCTGAGCGACTGCCATCGCGGGCACGAAGGCCACCGCGAGAGCAAATGACGTAGTTACGAAAGCACGCATTCCCAATCTCCTCCTTGGGCGAACGACAAGAACGGCCACTCTATCACAGCCGCCGAACGGAACCGCGGAACACGATCGTGGTGACTCGCGGCTCCGACGAAGTTCAAACCGCCGGATCGCGCGGATCGCGCGGGTCCCGCGGCGTCAGATGAAAACGCCCATCACTTCGTTTGCCATGAGCATGCCATCGCGGGTCAGCCGCAGCCGTCTTCCGTCACGCACGAGCCAGCCGTTTTCCAGAAATGGCCGCAGTCCGTCCCCGTATCGCTGCCAGACATCGACGCCGTACTGCTCGCCAATCGCGGCGATGTCGAGTCCCCCCGACAGCCGCAATCCGGTAAAGAGCGCCTCTTCCAGGCGGTCGGCCGGCGACAGGATCCGGCGCTCGGTCACGATGTCGGCGCCGCTCGTCACACGGCTGACATAATCGTCGGTCGCCGACACGTTCTTCCAGCGCACGCCGCCAACCGTCGAATGCGCGCCGCAGCCGAAGGCGCGCCACTCCCCGTCCGTCCAGTATTTGAGGTTGTGACGCGACCTCATGCCGGGACGGGCAACATTCGATATCTCGTACTGCGCCAGCCCTGCGCCTTCCAGCCGGGTCATCGCCCGCAAATACATTTCCGCCGCATCGTCGTCGGGCGCAAGAGACCACCCGGCGCGCGCCATGTCCTCTTTCAGCGGCGCGTTCGGGTACAGCTCCAGCAGGTAGAGGGAGGCGTGATCAGGGCCTGCCTCGATCAGCGCTTCGACATTCCCGAGCCAGCCCTCGATGCTCTGCCCGGGCAGCCACATCATCAGGTCGAGGCTGACGTTGTCGAAGCCGGCGGCCCGCGCGTCGCGCACCGCCGCGCGGGCGCGGCTCGCCGAATGAATACGGCCAAGCCGGCGCAGCTCGTCGTCCTGAAACGACTGCACGCCAAAACTGATCCGATTGACACCGGCGGCGCGGAACTGTTCCAGCTTGACCCGATCGACCGTCTCGGGATTGGTCTCGAGCGTGATCTCCGCGTCCGCTGCCAGGTCGAACCGCTCGCCACATGACTGGATGAGCGCGCCGATCTCGGCCGGTTCGAGCAACGACGGCGTTCCGCCGCCAAAGAAGATGGTGTCGGCAGCGCTGCCGCCTTCCGCCGCTGCCCCGATTTCCCGGCCGAGGGCGGCGACGTAGCGCGTCTTCAACCCTTCGTCGTAGAGGCCGCGGTTGAAATTGCAGTAGTTGCAGATCGCCGAGCAGAACGGGATGTGGAGGTAGAGGCCTAACATTGGCGATTGGCGATTGCCGATTGGCGATTAAGGGCGCCGGCTACTCGCGATTGAGGGCGCCTGCTACTCGCGATTGCCGGCGCGGCCGCCGGACCAGCCGAGTTCTTTGCCGGGCTTCATCTGCGCTCGCACCTGGCCCTTGGCGCGGGTCGGCAGCTTGCTCTTCTGCTCGCCGACGACCTTCCAGCCGGCGACCATGTCGTCGACGCCGGGGTTGGGCGGCAGCAGTCGGTAGTCGGCGCCGCCGTACTCGATGAAGTCGCACATCTCGTGCATGCGTGAGTACATCCGCGAGCCAACGCGGACGCGCAGCGAATCGAGCACGTCGATATCCGGCGTGTCCTCGTAGTTCGAGGTGAACAGCGTGACCAGCCGCTGGTTGTAGCGCGCATTGACGATGAAGGTCATCGTCTCCTCGACCCACTCGGATGTCTTTTCCTTGCCGACGTCGTCGAGGACGAGAATCTGGGCGTTGAGCAGCGGTTGCAGCACGTCCATTTCCGCCGTCTTCGTCACCGGATTGTAGGTGTTGCGGATCACGCGCAGCAAATCCGACACCTCGTAGAACAGTCCCTGATTGCCGCGCGCCAGCGCGGCGCGCAGCGTTGCCACTGCCAGGTGCGTCTTGCCGACGCCGTGCGGCCCGATCAGGCAGAACCCTTTCTGCACGTCGGGAAACCGCTCCGAGAACTTCCGCACTTTCGTCGCGGCGTGCATGAGCTTCTCGTTGGGGTAGACCTGGAAGTTCTCGAACGTGCAGTTGCGATACCGCGGCGGGATGCGGGCCTCGTCGAATAGCCGGCGGGTCAGTCCTTCACGCCAGCAATCGCAGCGGACGACGCGGCGGACACCATCGGTCGTCACAGCTTTCCAACCCGTGTCGTCGCAGCGCTCGCAGGCCATCAGGATGAGGGCGATTGTAGCACCGCACACGGCCTACGGATCATCACCAAGATCAGGGAAATCACCAAGACACCGAAAGATTTCTCCGTGCTAATTGTTCGCTGTGATCTGCGTGCCTTAGAGATCTTCGTGATCTTAGTGATCGCCGTGATCTTGGTGATGCACCTGTTCAGTGATCCTGGTGCTTGACCCGTTTCGGCGTGTCGGTCTCGCCTTCGGCCGGCGTCGTCTCGACGGTGATCGGCGTCGCCCGGACGAGATCGGTCGGCGACGACTTGACCATCGCGGTGCTGAGCCGCTGCTCCCAGTCGCCGAGTCCGCGCGCGAGCTCGTGCTTCACGTATTCCATGAACTGGTTGACCTCACCCTGCATCTGCTCCATCTTCCGGCGCATGTTCAGGATGATCTCGACCCCGGCGAGGTTGACGCCGAGATCGCGCGTGAGCGAGAGGATCGTTTCGAGCTGCTCGAGATCCTCCTCCGAGTACAGGCGGGTGTTCCCTTCCGTGCGTGACGGCTTGAGCAGCCCCTCCCGCTCGTAGAGGCGCAGCGTCTGCGGGTGGATGGCGTACTTCTGCGCCACCGCGCTGATCATGTAATAAGCTTTACCGCCGCGCTTCGCCATATAGCTTTCCAAACTCCCGCATCAACTCCTTGCCGCGCTCGTCGACGACCGCGGGGAGGACGATACGGATGTCGATCAGGAGATCGCCGCGTCCGCCGTTCGCCGTCGGCACGCCGCGATCGCGTAAGCGGAAGCGCTGGCCGGCCTGCGTGCCCGGCGGAATCCTCAGTTTGACCGGTCCCTCGAGCGACGGCACGTCCACACGCGCGCCGAGAACCGCCTCGTGCACGCCAATCGCCATCTCGACACAGAGATCGTCTCCCTGCCGGCGAAACACCGGATCGGACTGCACATGCACGGTGACGTAGAGATCACCGTTGCGGCCGCCATGCCGGCCCGCGTGGCCGCGATCCGCGACGCGCAGCCGCGCGCCCTCGGCAACGCCGGCCGGCAGCGCCACCGGCACGGCGTCCGCACGCACGTGACGCCCGTGTCCGGCGCACGCGGCGCAGCGCTGGGAACGCAAGCGGCCGCTGCCGTCGCAGGCGGCGCAACTCTTGGTGAAGAGCATGTGCCCGCGTGCCCAGCGCATCTTGCCGCTGCCCTGGCACGGCGGGCAGCGGCCTTCCGGCGTGCGTACCGTCCCCACGCCCCGGCACGCCTCACAGGCATCCTGACGGGTGACGACAATCTGCCGCTCGACACCGCGCATCGAGTCGTCGAACGAGATCGTGAGGGCGCCGTGAATGTCGGCGCCTGATTCCGGGCGCCCCGCATCGGCCGGGTGCGCCGGATGCATCGCCTCGGCGAAGAGCTCCGTAAACGTCGCCGCCTGCGGTCCCTGCGCGACCGCCGAGAAATCGAAACCGCTGAATTCGAACGTGACTGGCGCACCTGCGGCAGGAGCCGAACCGATGGTGTCGTAGGCCCGGCGCCGTTCCGGATCGACGAGCGTCTCGTAGGCCGTCGCGATCTGCCCATACAGGGATTCCGCGGCGCGATCGCCGGGATTGATCCCTGGATGGTAGCGCCTGGCCAGACGGCGATACGCCCGCTTGATATCAGCGGGCGTGGCGCCGGAAGCCAGGCCAAGCAAGGCATACAAATCCATAACAAGGGGCACGGGGCTGGGGGCTCAGACATCGGGCTGGGCTGCCCCGCGCTTGCCCACAGCCCCCGCCCGCCCCGACCCTTACTTCTTCTCTTCTTCCACGACTTCGGCGTCGATCACGTCGCTCTT
>JANPCT010001030.1:0-5907 GCA_031431095.1 Acidobacteriota bacterium
ACGCGTGCCGGTCGACGTCGACACGGGGTCCGCCCAGGCATGGTAGCCGGAGGCGAGGCCGGTCGCGCCGTTGCACGCCGTGCTGCCGGTCGCGCTGGTGCCGGTCATCGACACCGTGTAGCCGCTCTTGGTCACCGTCGCGGCGGAGCCGAGGTCGGGGCTGATGAACGCGGACCCGCCCGAGGGACCGCTGCCGAGCGTCGCGAGGCTCTGCGCATACATCCCGTTCGCGCAGCTGGCGGCGAACGTCGACTGCGCGCTGCTCACGGCGCGGAGCGAACCGATGGCCGACGCTTCGTTACCCGAGATACGGGCACGCAGCAGGCCGGGAACCGCGATGGCGGCGATGATGCCGATGATCGCCACGACGATCAGCAGCTCGATAAGTGTGAAACCCTTCTGATTACGCATTTGAATCCCTTTGTCTCCCACGAGTTAAAAGTGTGCGGGGTTGTCGATACCGGGCTGAAAAGCAAGGCAGATGCCGGACAACCTGTTCGCTGGCCCGATCGTATAAACACAAGCGAAAGAAAGAGTTGAGAGATTCTACGGCTCTGAAATCTGGGCCCGGCGGTGACGTTTATTGTCCCGAGTGACAGTCTGCGGCGCGAGCGCCACGCCTCAAATTGTCACCTTCCACCTGGGCCCGCGTTATTTCAGGTTGTACTTCTTCATGTAATAGCGGAAGGACCGGAAACTCATGCCCAGGAGCTCCGCCGCCTTCACCTTGACCCCGTTGGAGCGGCGCAGCGCTTCAGCGATGTACTCGCGCTCGAGGTGCTGCACGTGCTGTTCGAGGTCGAAGCCCTTTTCCGGCAGCGACGAGGAAGACGCATTGGCGGCGGCGGCCAGCGTCGCGACGGACGGCGCGGCGCCGTCAGCGCTGCGCGGGGCGTCGGGCAGGCTTTCCGGCAGAATCGACGGCGTGCGCTCGAGCGCCACCGCGCGTTCCATGGCATTTTCCAGCTCGCGGACGTTGCCCGGCCAGCCGTGGGCCTGCAGGCATCCCATGGCCGCCCGGGAAATTCCCAGCACCGGCTTCTTCATCTGCTCGGCGAACTTGGCGACGAAATGTTCGGCCAAAAGCGGAATGTCCTCGACGCGTTCGCGCAGCGACGGCAGGCGCACGGGGATCACGTTGATGCGGTAAAACAGGTCCTCGCGGAACTGTCCCTCGGCGACCATCTTCGCGAGATCGCGATTCGTCGCCGCGATGATGCGGATGTCCGCCTCGACCTCCTCGTTGCCGCCGACGCGGCGGAACTTCCGCTCCTGCAGCACGCGCAGGATCTTCACCTGCAGCATCGGGCTCATCTCGCCGATTTCGTCGAGGAAGATCGTGCCCTTGTCGGCGATCTCGATGAGCCCCTTCCGGTTGCCGTCGGCGCCCGTAAAGGAGCCGCGCATGTGGCCGAAGAGCTCCGAGTCGAGCAGGGTTTCGGTGAGCGCGCCGCAGTTTACGGCGACAAACGGCCGCTCGCTGCGCGCGGACCGCACGTGAATGGCGCGCGCCACCAGTTCCTTGCCCGTGCCCGACTCACCGGTGATGAGAACGGTGCTGCCTGTCGGCGCGATGGTTTCCACCATGTCGAACACCTGGATCATCGCCGCGCTGTTGCCGATGATGTTGGTGAACTGATTGGCGGAGTGCATCGCCCGCTTGAGGAGCACGTTCTCCTGCTGGAGCCGTTTGCGATCGAGTTCCTTCCGGATGCGGAAGCGCAGGACTTCGGTGTTGAACGGCTTCTCGACGTAGTCGTTGACCCCGAGCTGCGCCACGCCGCGCAGCAAGTCCGGGGAGCCGTAGGCGGTGATCATGATCGCAATCACCGACGGGTTGATGTTGCGCGCGTGCCGCAGCACCTCGAGGCCGTCGATATCGGGCATCCGCGCGTCCGACACCACGAGATCGAAGGGGTGCGCGTCGAGCAGGGTGATGGCGGCACGGCCGTTCTCCGCGACCGAGACCTCGTGTCCTTCCCGCTTGAGCAGGATCGCGAGCATCTCCCGCATCGATCGTTCGTCGTCGACCACGAGGATACGCTCGGACTCGGCCGCCGTCGCCTTGCGCTCGGGCGTTATGGTCCCGGACATATCACGCGTCCTTTCGCCGAACGTCGGCGAGCGCCCATTCCTGGGCGGTTTCCGTGTTTCCCATCGGCAGCGCGACCTCGACACTGGTGCCTTTGCCCTGCTGGGAACTGACTCGTACCGCGCCGCCGTAGTCGCTCGCAATCCGATGCACGATCGAGAGGCCGAGGCCGGTGCCGTTGGCAAACCCGCCACGGAACGGCTGGAAGATGCCGTCGATATCCTCGGGCGCAATCCCGACCCCTTCGTCGTCCACGCCGATGATCAGCTCATGGGTCGCGTCGGCGACTACCGCGCGTGCCTGCACGCGCAGCCGCAGCTGGCCGCCCGAGGGCATCGCGCGCAGGCCGTTGGTAGCGAGGTTCCACACCACCTGCCGCAGCTGCGCCTCGTCGGCGCGATAGACGAGCGGCTCCTCCGGCACTGCCACGACGATGGAATGCGCCGGGGTCACCTCGGCGCTGTTCTCGAGCAGCCGGGCGGTGTCGGTGACGATTTGCCGCACGTCCAGATCGGCCACGGCGCTGCGCTGCGGCTTGGCAAACGACAGGAAGCTGCGGATCGTGTCGTTCAACCGGTCCGATTCGCGCAGGACGATGTCCATCAACTGCGACTGGTCGGCGGTGAGCGGCAGCTCGTCCCGCAGGATCTGAATGGAGCCGGCCATCGAGGCCAGCGGGTTGCGGATTTCGTGCGCGATGCCGGCGGCCATTTCGCCCACGGCGGCGAGCCGCTGCTGGACGCGCGCCTCGCGATCGCGCTTCATCAGGACGGTGACGTCCTGGAAGGTGAAGAGGAAGCCGCTCTCGCCGCGCGGCGTCATCAGCGGCGCGCTGGTCATGCCGAGCTCCAGCTGGCGGCCGTCCCAGCGCGTGAAGTTGAACTCATGGCGCTGGGGTCCGCTGGGCACCGCGCCGGGGGCAAACAGCTTCAGGAAGCTGCCCGGCAATTGGAGAATGTCGCCCGCCGGGCGCCCGAGCACGTCCGATGCGGGGAGCGCGATAATCGCTTCGGCGGCGCGGTTGAAGCTGAGGAGACGCCCCTCCATGTCGCAGGTCGCCAGTCCGCTGGTCAGGCTGTCGATGACGTGTTGATTGAAGGCCTGCAGATCCTGCAACTGGGTGGCGGCACGCTCGAGCTGCGCGCCCGTGCGCCGCAGCCCCTCGGCGAGATAGCCGCTGAGACTGGCCACCGCCATGAAACCAAAGACGTTCAAGCCGACGGTAAAGACCGCGACGCGCAACTCCGGGAGCGCGTCAGGAGGCGCGCCGAGCGGAAGAAGTCCCGGCGCTTGGTACTGCGCCACCACCAGCGCCGTGTACATCAGTGAGCTGACCGCGCTCACCATCAGCCCGCCCCGCCATGACTGCACGGTACTGGCGGCAATGATCGGCAGCGTGTAGAGCGACGCGAAATAGCTCGTGGCGCCGCCGGTGAGGTGCACGATTGCCGACACGAACAGCGCGTCGCACGCGACCTGCACGTCGACCAGCCACGGCTGCCGGTCGACGAACGGCAGCGTCAGCGTCCACACCACCGTCAGCGCATACGTGACGCCGATCAGCGCAAAGAACGGATCGACGGGAAACGATCCCGGTGACTTCAACTGGATCAGGATCGCCGAGCCAAGCAGCAGCGTAATGACCGCGGCGCGTCCGCCGATCAGCCATAAGAGCTTCCGCCGCAGCACCATGCTCTGCATCTTCAGTTGTTGCCAGTAACCCGTGTCCAGTTGCCGGTTGCAGTCGTCGAGTGCCGGCCCGTTGCCGACGGCCGGCCGCCGCCGTCGCCAGCGTCCCGCCGATCCGCGGCCACCGGCACAGGTGTTCTACGTGAGCTTGCTGATCAAATCGAAGATCGGCATGTACATCGCGATGACGATGCCGCCGACGACGCCGCCGAGCACCGCAATCATGATCGGCTCCATCAGCGTCAGCAGCCCGGCCACCGCGGTGTCGACTTCCTCTTCGTAGAAGTCGGCGATCTTCGCGAGCATGGCGTCGAGCGCGCCGGTCGTCTCACCGACGTTGATCATCTGCACGACCATCGACGGGAACACGTTGGTCTCGCGCAGCGGGCCCGACACCGTCTCGCCGCGTTCGATGCTGGTGCGTGTCTTCTGAATCGCCTCCTCGATGACCGCATTGCCGGCCGTCCGGGCGGTGATGTCGAGGCCGTCGAGAATCGGCACGCCCGACGACAGCAGCGTCGACAGCGTGCGGCAGAATCGCGCCACCGCGATCTTGCGCATGATCATCCCCAGGATCGGCATCTTCAGCACGATCGAGTCGATCATGTAGCGTCCGGCGGTGGTGTCGTAGTAGCGCTTGAGCATGTAGCCGATGGCGCCCATCCCCATCAGGATGAACGGACCATAGGCGACCAGGTTGTCGCTGGCCATGATGACGACGCGCGTCGGCAGCGGCAGTTGCGCGCCGAGCCCCGCGAACAGCTGCGCAAACGTCGGGATGACCTTCCACAGAATCGCCGCGACGACGACGGTGGCGATGACGATGACGGCGATCGGATAGATCATCGCCGACTTGACCTGCCCCTTCAGCTTGACGCTCTTTTCGATGTAGACCGCGAGCCGCTTGAGGATTGTGTCGAGAATACCGCCCGCCTCGCCGGCGGCGATCATGTTGGAATAGAGCGGGTCGAAGGCCCGCGGATGCTTCTTCATCGCATCCGCGAGCGCGGCGCCCGACTCGACGTCGGAGCGGACCGCGAGGATCACCTGCGAGAAACCCTTGTGCGGCTCCTGCTTGCCGAGAATGTCGAGGCACTGCACCAGCGGCAGTCCGGCGTCGATCATGACGGAGAACTGGCGCGTGAAGATCGCCAGGTTCTTCGAAGGGGCGGCCGGCCCCTTCTTGCCGGTCTGCAGCTTCGGCTCCGCCTTGACGGCTTTCGCCGGGTCGATGCGCGTGACCTGGATCTGCTCGCGGCGCAATCCGGCGATGGCGAGATCGATGTTGTCGGCGGCGCGCTCGCCGGTCACGGTCTGACCCGATCGTGTCCGTCCGCTATACGCAAAAGTAGGCATGACTGATGACCCTGGCTTGCTTGGTTACCTGTTCAACGGCGGCCGGTTGGGTAATCCCACACCCGGCCGATTCATCCCCGCGCCCGCCACCACGCCGGTGCCGCGCGCGATCATCTGCTCCAGTTCGTCCTTGAGGGACGAGGCATTCATGGCCGCCTCGAGCGTGATCAGCCGCTTCGAGTACAGCGTCGCCAGCGACTGGTTCATCGTCTGCATCCCGAGTTTTTCCTGGCCGGTCTGCATCGAGGAGTAGATCTGGTGCACCTTGTCGTCGCGAATGAGGTTGCGGATCGCCGGGTTCGGCACCAGGATCTCGAGCGAGACGACGCGCCCCTTGCCGTCGGCGCGCGGCAGCAGCGACTGGCAGACGATCCCTTCGATCACGAGCGACAGCTGGGTCCGGATCTGGCCCTGCTGGTGCGCCGGGAAGACGTCGATGATGCGGTTGATCGTCTGCGCCGCGGAATTGGTGTGCAGGGTCGCGAACGTCAGATGCCCCGTCTCGGCGATGCGCAGCGCCGACTCGATGGTCTCCAGGTCGCGCAACTCGCCGATGAGGACGACGTCGGGATCCTCGCGCAGCGCCGCGCGCAGCGCCTGCGCGAAGCCTTGCGTATCCTGGTGGACTTCGCGCTGGTTGACCAGGCAGCCCTTGTGCTGATGCACGAACTCGATCGGGTCCTCGATCGTCAGGATGTGCTCGTGCCGCTCGCTGTTGATCTTGTCGATCATCGCGGCGAGGGTGGTCGACTTGCCCGACCCGGTCGGGC
>JANPCT010001031.1:0-3612 GCA_031431095.1 Acidobacteriota bacterium
CTTCGAATACCCGGCTACCGGCCATCCGGTCCTGAAGGATGTCAGCCTGCGGATCGAGCCCGGTCAGACCGTGGCGTTCGTCGGCGGAACCGGTTCAGGCAAGTCCACTCTCATCAGTCTGCTGCCGCGGCTGCACGAGCCGCTGGCCGGTACCGTGACGATCGGCGGCGTCGACATCCGCGAGATCCCACAGCATCGTCTTCGCGGCGCGATTGGGTTTTTCCCGCAGGAGCCGTTCCTCTTCTCTACCACCATCGCCGCGAACGTGGCGTTCGGCGCCGAAGCGGAGGCCGAGACGGCGGCCGCCGATCCCGCGCGCGTTGCCGCCGCGGCTGCCGTCGCCAGGCTCGACAAGGACATCGCCGATTTCCCGCGCGGGTTCGCCACGACGGTCGGCGAGCGCGGCATCACGCTGTCGGGCGGCCAGAAGCAGCGCACCGCCCTCGCGCGCGCGGTGATGATCGACCCTGCCATCCTGATCCTGGACGACGCGCTGTCTGCGGTCGACACCTACACGGAAGAGGAAATCCTCTCGCGCCTTCGCGGCGTCATGCGGCAGCGCACCGCGATCATCGTCGCGCATCGGATCTCGACGGTGCGGGATGCCGATCAGATTTTCGTCCTCGACGGCGGACGCATACCCGAGCGCGGCACGCACGAGCAACTCGTCGCGTACGACGGCCTCTATGCCGCGATGTACCGGAAACAGCTGCTGGAGGAGGAACTCCAGGCCTCATGATCGCGCACTCGCCGCCGGAGACCAGCCGGCGGGTAGGCGGTGCCGATCGAGTCCCGAACGCACATGTCCGCTCACGATGACGACGTAGTCGGTAAAGCGTACGACGGGCGCCTGATGCGGCGCCTGCTGGGATACCTGCGTCCCTACAGGATCAACGCGGCGCTCGCGCTGTCCGCGATCATCGCGAGCTCGATGCTTCAGCTCGCGCAGCCGTACCTGATGAAGCTGGCGATCGCTCGCTACATCCCGGCGCGCGACGTGGCCGGTGTCAACCGCATCGCGCTGTGGTACCTGGGCATCCTCGCCGGCGCCTTCCTGCTGGAGTTCACGCAGACGTGGCTGCTGCAGATCACCGGGCAGCGCATCATGTTCGACATGCGCATGCAGATCTATCGCTACCTGCAGCGCCTGGACCTCCGCTTCTACGATCGCAACCCGGTCGGCCGGCTGATGACGCGCGTGACCACCGACGTCGACGTCATCAACGACATGTTCACGTCAGGCGTCGTCTCGATCTTCGGCGACGTGTTTACCCTGGCCGGGATCATGATCGTCATGCTCTCGATGAATTGGCGCCTGGCGCTGGTGTCGTTCGCGGTGCTGCCGCTCATCGTCTTCATCACGCAGTGGTTCAGGACGCACGTCCGGGAATCGTACCGGACGGTGCGGCGCCTGATTGCGCGCATCAACGCCTACCTGCAGGAACACATCACCGGGATGCCGACCGTGCAGCTGTTCCGGCGGGAAGGGCGCGCCTACCGCGAGTTCGATCAGATCAATGAAGCGCACCGCACGGCCAACGTCGATTCCATCTTCTATTACGCGGTGTTCTATCCTGCGATCGAGGCCGTCGGGGCGCTGGCGTCGGCGCTGGCCATCTGGTACGGCGGCCGCTCGGTGATCGCCGGATCCCTGACACTCGGGTCGCTCGTCGCTTTCCTGCTGTACTCGCAGCGCTTCTTCCGCCCGATTTCCGACATGTCGGAGAAGTTCAACATCCTGCAGGCCGCGATGGCCTCGTCCGAGCGGATCTTCAAGCTGCTCGACGAGCCGATCGCCGTGGCGAATGCCGCCACGCCGACGCGGCTGGCGCCGGAACGCCGGACCGGCCACATCGTGTTCGATCGCGTCTGGTTCGCCTACAACACGGCGGAGGGCGGAGAACCCGACTGGGTGCTGAGGGACGTGTCGTTCGAGGTGAAACCCGGCGAACGCGTCGGCATCGTCGGGGCCACGGGGGCAGGCAAGTCCACTCTGATCAACCTGCTGCTGCGGTTCTACGACGTCTCGCGCGGACGCATCCTGGTCGACGGCGTGGACGTGAAGGAGCTGGACGTGCACGAGCTGCGCGCCCTCTTCAGCCTGGTGCTGCAGGACGTCCACCTGTTCAGCGGCACGATTGTCGAGAACATCCGGCTGGGGAACACCGCGATTTCCGACCAGGCCGTGGCGGCGGCGGCGCGCGCGGTGCACGCCGACGCGTTCGTGTCGCGGCTGCCCGGCGGCTACGCGTCACCGGTCGCGGAGCGCGGCGCGACGCTGTCGGTCGGCCAGAAGCAGCTCCTCTCGTTCGCGCGTGCGCTCGCCTTCGATCCACGCATCCTGGTGCTCGACGAGGCGACGTCCAGCGTCGACACCGAAACCGAGATGCTCATCCGGGACGCCCTGCACGTGCTGATGTCGGGCCGCACCACGATCGCCATCGCGCACCGGCTCTCGACGATCCAGGACATGGAGAAGATCCTGGTCCTCCACAAAGGCCATCTCCGCGAGTCCGGCACCCACCAGGAGCTGCTCGCCCACCGTGGCATCTACTTCAAGCTCTATCAACTCCAGTACAAGGATCAGGAAGCGTCCTCCGGCCCGAAGGAGTCGACCGCACCCGAGCCGGTGCTCTGATTCCACAGACGTCCTTTCACTCGAAGGAATCGAAGGGGTCGAAGGATCTGGAAACAGTAGGCGCTTTCACTCGAAGGAGTCGAAGGGGTCGAAGGACGTCGAAGGATCCGGAACAGGAGGCGCTTTCACTCGAAGGAGTCGAAGCAATCGAAGGACGTCGAAGGAGCCTAAACAGTTGCGGGGACCTGTCCTCTCACTCGAAGGAAGCGAAGGGGTCGAAGCGCGGCGGAAGAGGAGAACAGGTCGGCTTGCTTTGATTGGGTTTCTTCGAGCGTCTGACGAAGGACTCGGCGCTTGCCGCTTAGCGTCGGCGCGGGACGTCGGGGTGCAGCACTCGCCTGATGCCGTGACGCAAGACCTGGACGTTGAAATTCATGAGCAGACCCACGCGGATCCCGGACAACGCGAGGTAGGTCGAGACCTGCGCGATGTGGATAGGCAGGATGGCCGCGATCGACTTGATCTCCACGATCACCAAGTCCTCGACCACGATGTCGATCAGGTAGGCGCGAGGAACGACTCGGCCGTCGAACTCTATTGAGAGCGCGCATTCCATCTGGACGCAGAGGCCTCTCTTCTCGAGCGCCCACACCATCGGTAGGCGGTAAGCGCTCTCGAGCAGTCCGGGTCCGAACTTCCGGTGGACCTCGATGCCCGCGCCAATGATCTGCTCCGACACATCGCCGGTCCCGTCATCAATCAGCATGCGGGCGCGCCGCTGCAATCGAGCAGCCGCGCAAATCATTGAGGTTTACGACGTCGTCGTCGAATTATTCGCAGTTGGCGAAACGACGCAGGAGACAACCCGTGGCTGTTTTTGCTATCCGGCTGTTCGTCGACTGCGTCCGGCCCCTACCTTGAGTTCCTTCGCCGTCTTACGTTCCTCCGCCGTCCTTCGCGCCCTTCGACTCCTTCGAGTGAGAAAGCACTGATACCTGTTGGGGTTCCTTCGCCGTCCTTCGCTTCCTACTTCT
>JANPCT010001032.1:0-9030 GCA_031431095.1 Acidobacteriota bacterium
CGGGCGGAATCCGTTCGAGCGATTCGCGGACGGCCTGGACGATCTGACGGAGCGGTTCGGTGAGCGCGATGCGGACGTCGGCGTCCTGGATCGTCACGGTGCGCGGCACACCTTCGGAGACGTGCCTGCCCTTGACCTGCATTTCCAGCGGCTCGTCGAGCGGCATGGCCGAACCAATCTCGAACTTGATCTGCTGTGCGGTGCGCTCGCCGATGTGCAGGTTGAAGGCCTTCCGCATGTACATGATGATCGCTTCGTCCATCGCGTCGCCGGCGACACGCAGCGAGCGGCCGTAGACGGTGCCCGCCATGGAGATGACGGCGATGTCGGTGGTGCCGCCGCCGATATCGATGACCATGTTGCCGGCGGCGTCGGTGACTGGAAGGCCCGCGCCGATCGCGGCCGCCATCGGCTCGTCGACGAGGTGGACCTCGCTGGCCTTGACGCGGAAGCCGCTGTCGCGCACCGCGCGCCGCTCGACCTGCGTGATTTCAGACGGGACGCCGATCACCAGGCGCGGACGGCGCCAGGGCGCGCGCCCCATCGCCTTGCGCACGAAGTGCACCAGCATTTTCTCCGCGGCGTCGAAGTCGGCGATGACGCCGTCGCGGAGGGGACGCACGGCCCTGATGTTAGGCGGCGTGCGTCCGAGCATTTCGTGGGCCTCGGTGCCCACGGCCTCGACCTCTCCCTTGGCGGTGTTGAAGGCGACAATCGACGGCTCGTTGAGCACGATGCCGCGTCCCTGGGCGAAGACGCAGGTATTGGCCGTGCCGAGGTCGATGGCGAGGTCACTGGAGAAGAGTGACATGACATTCATGGGATGTGCCCGCGCCATCGCATGATCCGTTCCGCTTCAAATGCGTTGAATTGCTGACAAACACGTGATCACCGCCGCGGTCGCGTTACAAAAATTGCGCGGCTTCACGATTTTGTAACCACGGCGCCGGCGCGGAAAACTTCCGCCAGAGGCACTGAGCCCGCTGCCAGGCGCCCGGATGCCCTGGGGTGGATCGTCGTTTGACGGGCGCGCTCAGGGCTTGACGATCGACCAGATGCCGCGGCCGTGCGTTGCCGCATAGACGCGTCCGTCGGGCCCTATGTGCAGGTCCATGACCGTGGTGTACGGCAGGTTGGAGCCGAGGCGCGACCACGTGCCCCCGCTGGTCGTCGCGACCACGGTTCCGAGGTCCGTCCCAACCACGAGCCGGCCGTTGCTGATGACGATGTCGTTGACCGGGACGTCGGGGAGGTTGCCGCTGATGTCGACCCACGAGCCGCCGCCGTCGGTGGTTTTGAAGACATGGCCGAACCCCGCGCCGGGCCCTTCCGTCCAGCGTCGTGAGAAGCCGTTGAAACCCAGGTACGCGGTGTTGCCTGAGAGGTCCCCGGGATCGACCGCCACGGCCGAAATGTAGCGGTTCGGCAGGGACCCTGGAAGTGCAAGCTGCCTGAACGCGCCGCCGGTGTTGGCCACCACACCGCGGGCGAACGTTTGATTGTTGCAGGGACCGCACCACGCCGAATAGATGACGCCGTTCTGGATCGCGATCGCCGTCGTCGATCGCCCCGCACCGCTGTCGAATACCGGCTTCCACTCTGCGCCGGACTGGATTGCAAAGCCGCGCGTGTTCTGCCACAGGTACCGGCCGCCGGCGATCCACAGATTCTTGTTGGCGCTGTCGGCGCGGAACGGCGCCGTGAACCTGGGGCTGGGATCGACAATCGAGACATCCCGCACGGCGCGGGTGCTGCCGTTCGAACGGCCGCAATTCTCAGTCAGCCACAGCTCCAGGTAGACGTACTCGTCGAGGATCTTGCAGCCGTCATCCGGATCGACGATGATGTCGCCGCCGTCGCCGCCGAACGGCGATCCCATCTTGCCGCTGCCGCCGAGATCCTCCGGCAGGAGCAGCGAGCCGCCGTTGTCCTGCAGCCCGCCCGAGACCGCGACACCGCCCGGGACTTTGCCGACGCCGACCGAGTAGTACTGCAGCGTGCGCAGGTTGGCGTTGAGGCTGCGCCAATCCGTGCCGTGCCCCGCCGCGTCGACCGGGCCGTTGATCGCGCGCGTGTAGGCGCCGCCGTCGTTGCCGATGTAGACACTACCGTTACCGAACGCGATGGCGTGCTGATCGGAATGTGTCGTCTGGCTGCAGGTGTTGCTGTTGTCGAAGATGGACCAACAGGGGAACTCGAAGTTCCAATAGGGGCCCGTGGTCTGCCACGTCGTTCCGGCATCGTGTGTCTCGTAGATCTCTTCGAGGCCGACGTAGACATGCGCGGCGTCGCCAGGATCGACCGCGATGACCTGGTTGTACCAGGCCTGGACGCCGGGACGATAGCCGCGATACAGCTTCAGCGCCGACCCTGACGCGGCAAGCTTCTGCGAGTCGGCGATCTTGTTCCACGGCCCGGCGATGTTGCCGCCATGCGATTGGTAGACACCTGACAACGTCGTGTTCAGCGTGTTGGTATAGCGGTTGATGGACTCCACGGTCGCGTACAGCTCGGCGCCGTCGCTCGAGTAGGCAAGCTGCGAGCGGCCGACATCCTGCGGGTTCAGCGCGCCGGCCGGATTGACGCGCGCGAACGTCGACCCACCGTCGCTCGACTGGTAGAAGCCGTTGTAATCCGCACCGCCGCGCCAGGCGCAGTTGGCGATGACGAGCGCGCCGCCGGTGTTCGGCTGGATCGCGATGTCATTGCAGATATTGTTGTAGGGCGACTGCAGGTCTGGCCGGCTGACCCCGTTGACGATCGGATCGGCGACCGGGTAGAGGACGCGCGTCCACGCGCCGGTGTTGGTGGTTGCTGCGTGCTTCCAGACGCCGCGCGACGTTGCCGCATACACGCTCCCCGCGTCGTCGAACTTGAGGCGATGGATGAACGTGCTGTCGAGCTCCGTCCCGCCGACCCGCATGCTGACGGCGAAGACGCCCGAGGCCGCATTCGCCAGCCGGTAGACGCCCGATCCGACATACGCCGTTGCACCCGTGTTCCCTTCGCCGGTCGCCAGCCATAATGCCCCGTCCGAGGCCACACGCACGTCCCCCACCGAGAGCGTCGGGAGCCCGTCCGTCAGCGGCGACCATGTCGTGCCGCCGTCACTCGAGCGAAACACGCCGCCATTGGCGCCGCCGGCGAAGATGGAACGGCCTGACACGGCGAGGCCGGTAACGCGTCCGGACACGAGACCGGCGCCACCGCTCGAATTCGAGAAGTAAGGATCGCGGTAGCGGCTGTCGTCGGCGTCGTACGGCCGGCTGGTTACCTCGGCCCATGTTCCTTTGGCGATCGGAAGACTCGACAGCGCGGTAAACGCCGCGCCGTACGCTCCGGGGAGCACGAGCCCCGGGGCGACACGCGCCTGTGCATGCTCAGCGGCGGCATTCATGGCTTCCAGCGTTTCGTCGCCTGGCCCTCCCACCTTGGACATGGCGCGTTCCGCGCGGATGACGCTGCGTGGGGCATGGCCGCGTGGCGCGATGGTGGTCGTGGCAACGAGGGCGGTTACGGACGCCGTCAGTACGACGCCAACGAGGGGAACTCTGGGGATCATGGGGCTCCTTGGGACCGGTCCGGGGACGAAGTCCCGCAGCGTAGGCGCCGTCGGGGGCGCCTGTCAAATCAGCATCGGTTGATTCGACGGCTACCGTTGGCCGGCAGCCGTCCGAACGTCAGGACCACGCCGACGACTGTGCCCTCGCAGCAGCGATGACCTGTAGCGCGGGGCGAGACGGTGACCAAGGCGACAGGCGCCCGGATCGGCTCAACGGAAATACAACGGCAGCGGACGCCCACTCGACCGCTTCGGCACGGGCGCCGCGAATGGCAGGGCGTCGGGCAGTACGCGGACGGACGTCGTGAACTTCAGCGGGTACCTGCCGCCCGAGGCGAACGTGAGCTCGACGAAGAACGCGGTCCATCCCCGGGCCGGGGGCGCCACACGCGCGACAAACGTGTTGGGACCGGCGAGCGTCAGCGGCGTGGCCTGATACGCAGGTCCGATGACGTCGAGGCGGAAGTTCCGGCCATCCGGATTCGTCGCCTGCCACAGCGTGACGTGGTCCGGCCGCTGCTTCGTGACCACCCTGATGGCGCCGTCCGGCTCGAACGTCCAGGTGAACTCCGGCCGCGGCGTCCCCCTGACGATCGCTGCGTAGAACGCCTGCACCGTCTCGAGCGCGTCGGACTTGTCGAGCGAATGGTTGCTGTTCGCGACGTAACGCAGGTGGTTCTCGCCGCGCAGCTGGTCGAAATAGAACCGCGACGAGTCAGGCAGGAAGAACTGGTCGCCCGCTGCATTCAGCATCAGCTTCGGCATCGTCAGCCTGGCGCGGTACTCGTACGGTTCCTCGATCTTCATCAGCGCGCGGAACTGCGGCGTGCCGATCCACTCCATGACGCCCTGGTCCACGTAATCCTGGACCGCATCCGAATAGGCGCCGTAGGCGCGGAAGTGATGGATGAACGACGGCTCGAGGTTGAGCAGATCGATGACTGCCGGGATGATGCCGACGACGCGGGAGTCGACCGCGGCCGTGGCCCACGTCGTCCAGCCGCGCTTGGATGCGCCTGACACGACGAAGCGTCCGACCGTGTGACGGCCGCCGGCCGCGGTAGCGGCGAAGGCCGTGACGGCGTCCATTGCGCGCACCGCGCTTTTCGTCATCGGCAGCCGCGCCGGCCAGCGATCGTCCCCGGTGCGAAGAAAGTGATCCCAGGTGTAGGCGATCAGGTCGTCCTCAGTGCGGGGCTTGCGCGCGGGATCGTCCTTGAACACCACGGGCTGGTTCGGCACCATGCGCAGTTCGGCAACCACCGTCCCGGTGTCGCGCGCGGCGTCGAGGAGCCATTTCGCTGGCGCAGCCGGCGGGTTGCGGTCGTTGCGGCCGCCGCTGATGAAGAGAAACCCGACGTCGCTGGTCACCTTCTCCGGCGTGACGACGACGAGCCAGTGCTTCCACACGGGTTGCTCGACTTCCTGCTCGGTCAGCCAGCGCTGCGAGGTCAGGTCGATCAGGGTCGCGGTGGCTCCGTCTGCCGGCAGCGTTTTCGAGACGGACCACGCGAACGCTGCGTCCGGGGCGGCGACATAGCGATCGAGCGCGGTGTCCGCGGCTCGCGCCGTGGCCGCGGCCGACTGAGCGTGCGGCCCCGCCGGACGCAGGGACGCCGTCAGCAGGAACCCGCCGCCGGCGAGTCCCATGATGAGCGCCGGCAGCAGGTTCTTCATATTGGGTGGCGGGATTATATCGCCGCCGGCCGTCACAGCGAGTCTGGCCGACGCCCCGTCACCGGTGTGATGCGGCGCGCCTGAATTAGCAGTGCGCTGAAAACGTGGCGCGCGTCACCATGGCATGTGGGACGGCACGTCATCTACACGCGCGCGCCGATGCCTCCCCGCGCCACGTATAGCGCCCATTCCCCCGCTCGGCGACGGAGCGCCAGCTTGCCGGCGCCAGCCGAGAATGGCCCCGAGAAGTTCCCACGCGGCGTAGCTGAGAAGTCCGATGGCCGCCAGCAGGACGAGCGCATGACCGAACGGCTGCCGGACACGGGCCGATTCCGCCTCAGCTAGATGGACGTAAATTGGGGCGGTGTGTCAGACAGCCGACGCGCCCGGTCGAGGCGTGAGGTGCGATACTGTCCGCTGAACAATCCATGGGTCTGAGCCAGGTCCCGTCAACGGCGCGTGTGGTCGCGGCTGCCGGACGGCAGCTCTCGACGAACCTTGCCGGCGAGGTCGTCATCCTCGACATCGAGCGGGGCGTGTACTTCGGCCTGGACGGCGTGGGCACTTTGATCTGGGAAATGCTGCAGGCGCCGCGGCCCGTCTCCGACATCGTCGACCGCGTCGTCGCCGAGTACGACGTCGAGCGGGGCGCGGCCGAGGCGGACGTGGTCGCGCTGCTTGCCGACCTGGCGGCGCGCGGCCTGATCGAGGTCGATGCTGCGCCTGGCGCGTGATGCGGCGCGCCTGCCGGCGAGCGATCGCCGCCTGGCGATGCGCGCGGCACTCTGGCTCGCGGCCGTTCGGATCGCCATTCTCTGCTGTCCTTATCCCGTGGTGCGGCGGATGCTCGATCGTGTACCGTCGCGTCATTCGCCGGCCGCGGGTGCGGGCGCAGCGGAGTGTGCCCGCGCCATCAGGCGCGCGGCGCGCGTCCTTCCTTCCTCCACCTGCCTCTCGCAGGCGCTCGCCGGCGCGGCGCTGCTTCGTCGCGAGGGACGCAGCTCGGTGCTGAACATCCACGTTGGTTTCGACGACGGGCACCGGTTCGAGGCGCACGCGTCGCTGGTCGCCGAAGGGATCATCGTCGCGGGCGGCGGCGCCGGGGTGGACTGGCGGGTGCTGATGAGCGATCGCATGAAGCCGTGACCGCGTTCGCTGCCGTCCTCTCGCTCGGCGGGCGTCATGAAGTCATCGACGACGTTGCCGCTGTGCTCACGGCCGCGACGGGTCTGCAGGCGCAGATCTTCAGCTCCGACAACTGCACCATGCTTCTGGCGCCGCTTCATGCGTGGGATCCGCGGGCGCCCGTCGTCAACCAGCAGGCGGGCCTGGCCGCAGTCGGACAGGTGATGCTCGAGGGGAGCGCCGGCCTGAGCCGCACCCTTCAATTATCCGACAGCGCCGCGGAACTCGAGATCGTGGCCGCGGCGTTCGATCGCTGGGGACCGGAGAGCACCCAACGCATGCACGGCGAGTACGCGTTTGCGCTGTGGCGTGCGCGTGAACGGACCTTGACGTGCGCCCGCGACGCTCTCGGCATTCGGGTGCTCTACGTCGGCCAGTCGCCTCGCTGCATCGTCGTCAGCAACGTCCTCGATGCGGTGGTTGCGCATCCTGCGATATCGACGGCGCTGAATGACGCGGCCCTCGTCCGTTTCCTCGCGCACGGAACGTTGACGACCACGGGGGCGACGCCCTACAAGGCCGTCCGCCTGGTGCCAGCCGGGCACACGCTGACCCTTGCCGCGGATGGCGGCGCAACGCTCCGGCGTCACTGGCAACCCTCGCCTGTCCGGCGACTCGTCGAGACCGATGATGAGTCCGTCATGCGAGGCTACCGGGCGGTGCTGCGCCAATCCGTGAGCGACCGCATTGCGCGCCGGCGATGCAGCATCTTTCTCTCCGGGGGAATCGACTCGACAACGATCGCGGCCACCGCCGTGGACTGCTCCGCCGGGCTGCGAGCCGTGACGTTCCGCTACCGCGCCATCAACCTGGACGACGACGTCGCGATGGCGACGGCGGTCGCGGCTCGGCTCGCGATCCCGCTCGATGTCGTCGACGCCGACGCGCTCGAGGCGCTTGAAGCAGAGCGGAACCGCAGCGGCGCCGCGACGCTGGTCGACGAGCCGGGCCTGTCCAACTGGCGCGCAGGCCTCGCGCATGCCGCGCGATTCTCGACGTTGGCAATCTACGGGGAGGACGGAGACGCCCTCTTCGCCCCGCCGGGCGGGGCGGCACTGCTGGAGGCGCAGTCCATACGGTCGGTGATGGCCGCGACGGTGCGGCTTGTCGCAGCGGACCGTGAGCTCCCCTACCTCGGGTTGCACCTGCGCGAGCGCCTCGGCCTGTGGAGCGCCGCGGCGCCGCTTGCGATGACCTGGCTGACACCGGATGCGCACCGCGCGATCGAGGGCAGCGAGGACGACACGGTGATGGGCCAACGGCCGCAACCGATGGAGGGGCGGCCGGCCGACAGGCGCACGTGGCTTCGCCTCCTCAAGAATGTGCCGTGCGACTTCGCGGTGTCGCTGAGCCCTGACGTCACCCGGCAGCGGCTCGCGTTGACGCTGCCCTTGATGGACTCGCGCGTGATCGCGTACGTGAAGTCGGTGCCGCCGATTCCCTGGTGCCACCGCAAGCGTCTGGCGCGCGCCGCGTTCGCGGAGCGGCTTCCCGCCGCCGTGCTGAGACGCCCCAAGACGCCCCTCAGCGGCGACCGCGATGCCCTGGTCCGCGCCTGGCGGCGAAAGCACGGCGGCGAGGACGCGACTCTGCGCGGAGTGACAGCTACCGGCTGGGTTGATTCGCGTCTCCTGAAAGAAGCCCTCGATTGCGGGTCGCCCGAGGCGACGATGGCGGCGTGGCGCGTCCTGATGCTCGACGCATGGCTCGCGCGAGCGGCGGCTGGAGGAGCGCCGTGTATTCGTTAGGCAACTATCTCGCGATGCTGTCCGACGAGCAGCGGGTCTCCGCCTACGCCGGCGCGATCCGCGCGCTCGTCAAGCGCGGCGATCGCGTCATCGAGCTCGGCGCGGGGTTCGGCTACTTCTCCATCCTTGCGGCGCAGGCCGGCGCGGCGCGCGTTGACGCGGTTGACCTCAGTCCGGTCATCCATCTCGGGCCGCGCCTCGCCAGAGCGAACGGCTGCGCAGAACGGGTCCGGTTTCACCAGGCGGATCTGTTGCGGTTCGAGCCCGACGGGCGGGCCGACGTCCTCATCGGCGACCTGCGCGGGCCGACGCCGTTCTCAGGCCGCGCGCTCGAAGTCGTGATCGACGCGCGCAGGCGGATGTTGTCGCGCGGCGGGCTGATGATCGGGCGGCGCGATGTACTCTACTGTGCGCCGGCGCGACGCCCGTCCGGATATCACGAGCGCATCGCCGCGCCGCTGTCGCGCCCTGGCGTCGACCTCTCCCCGGTTGCGGCGGTTATCGGCGCGACGCCGTTTCCAGCCTTCGTCACGGCGGCCGCTCTGCTTGCCGACGGCGCGTCATGGGGAGAGATCGATTACCTGACGGTCGAATCGCCGAATCACCGCGGTGCGGCAGAGTGGACCTTGACGAACGGCGCGGACGTCGAGGGTATCGCCATCTGGCTCGAAGCCGACCTCGGCGCCGGGGAGGGATTCTCGACGGCGCCGGGCAGACCGGGTAACACGTATGGGCAGGTCTACCTGCCGTTCTTGTCGTCCGTTCGCGCTGAACCCGCAAGCGTGCTGCGCCTGGAAATCGCGGTGCATCTCGTTACGGGGGAATTCGTCTGGGTCTGGACGGCGCGGGTCCGCGCCG
>JANPCT010001033.1:0-2196 GCA_031431095.1 Acidobacteriota bacterium
CGTCGATCTCGCCGGCGTTCATCTCTACGGCAGCGATCTGGACCCGGACAATCTCGCCTACAAGTCGTCGGCCATCTCCGAGATCGCGAACTGGAAGAGCCCGGTGTTCCTGATCCATGGTGACGACGACCGCAACGTCAACTTCGCCCAGACGGTAGGGCTCGTCAGCCTGCTCCGCGCGCACAACGTCCCCTACGAGTTGATGGTCCAGCCCGACGACACGCACGAAACGCTGCTCTACAAGCGCTGGCTGCCGCTGTGGGAACGGATGGAGAGCTTCCTCAACAGGCACCTGAAAAAGGAGGACGTCTCATCGACGCAGCAGCAGAAGTGAGACGTCCCGACGGGTTGAACACGAAAGTCACGAAGGCACGAAGCTCGCGAAGAACGTTGTGGTCTCTGTGTCTGTGCGGGCTTGGTGCGTTAGCCGTCGGCTCGTGCAGCTTTCTGGGCGGCGGCACCGCCGCCATCACCCCCAATCCTGACCGAAACGTTCTCCTCGTCACCATCGACACCCTGCGGGCCGATGCGCCTGGCTCATACGGCGGCCGCGCCGCAACACCCAACCTCGATCGGCTGGCCGCGCACGGCGCGCGGTTCGACTTCGCGCATGCGCACGCGGTCGTCACGCTGGTGTCTCACGCGAGCATGCTCACCGGCCGCTACCCCTACGAACATGGTATCCGCGACAACACGGGGTACCGCCTCGCGCCCTCTACGCCCACGGCCGCCTCGCTGCTCAAGGCTCGCGGGTTCGGCACGGCGGCGTTCGTCGGCGGGTTCCCGCTCGACCACCGCTTCGGCCTCGGCGCCGGTTTCGATCTGTACGACGATCGGATGACCACGGGGTCCAGTGCCGACGTGACGGAGCGCGAGCGGCCAGCGGACGTGGTGGTCGCATCGGCACTCAGGTGGATCGACAAGCAGCCGGGCAAGTGGTTCACCTGGGTGCACGTCTACGATCCCCACGAGCCGTACCAGCCGCCCGCCGCTTTCGCGTCGCGCTTTCCATCCGACCCCTACCTCGGTGAAGTGTCGTGGACGGACGCGGCACTGGGCCCGCTGTTGGAGCGGCTGGGCGCGCTGCCGCGGCCGACGCTCGTGATCGTCACGGGCGATCACGGCGAAAGCCTTGGCGACCACGGGGAGCGGACCCACAGCCTGTTCGCATACGAGTCCACGCTTCGCGTTCCCTTGATCATCGCGGAGGTGTCCCCGGGCAGGGACGACTCTCGCGTGAGGGGCATCGTCATCACGACGCCGGCGCGTCATGTCGATCTCCTGCCGACGATTCTCACCGCCTCCGGATCTGCCGTGCCGGCCGGCCTGCCTGGCGCGCCGCTGCTCGACACGATCGCGTCCGGACGAGGAGCCGACCGGCCGTCGTATTTCGAGGCGATGAGCGCGGCGGTGACGCGCGGGTGGGCGCCCCTGCGCGGCGTGCTGGTCGGAGGCGAGAAGTTCATCGACGTGCCGATCGTGGAAATGTACGACTTGTCGTCCGACCCTGGCGAACGCAACAACGTCGTCAACGCGAGGGGCGATCGGGCGCGCGTCCTCAGCGAGACCCTGAAACAATACAACGTCGCGCCGCCGGCGCGCGCGCGCCTGGAAACGGCAGAAACGATCGAGCGGTTGCGTTCGCTCGGCTACATCGGCGGTGGCAGCGCCACGGTCCGTGAGAAGTACACCGAGGCGGACGATCCCAAGCGCCTTGTCGAGATCGAGCAGATGCTGACGAAGGCGGGGGACGCCGTCCGCGCTGGCCGCGGCGACGAGGCGATCGACATCTATCAAGCCGTGATCGCCCGCCGTCCCGACACCGAAGATGCCTACCGCAAGCTGGCGCTCGCCTACTGGCAGGCCGGACGCCCGCGGCTGGCGATCGACACTCTCGAGACCGCGCTGCGCAACGGCGTCACGCAGAGCGAAGTGCGCATCAAGCTTGGACAGTACCTGGCGGAGTCCGGGGATGCCGCGAAGGCGATCGCGCTCCTGGAGAAGGATGCCGGCCGCGATCCCGATGCGTTGATCGCGCTCGGCAACGCCTACCTCGTCGCGGGCCGTGTCGGTGACGGACTGCGGACGTTCACCACGCTGCTAACCCTCGATCCGAACAACGGGCTGGCGTATCAGAACATCGGCACCGCGCATCTGCAGGCAAAGGATTACCAGGCGGCAGAGGCGTCGCTCCGC
>JANPCT010001034.1:0-5173 GCA_031431095.1 Acidobacteriota bacterium
CAGCTCGGCGCGGAGCAGACCGCCGACTTCAAGCTCGCATTGTCATCGGTCAATGAAACGGTTGACGTCATCGCCAGCACTCCGCTAATCGACCTGTCCCGCGCCGGCACGGCCGACAACATCTCGAACGTCGTCAAGGAATCGCTGCCGACGATCAACCGCAGCATCGCCGACGTCGTCCGCATCAGCCCGATGTTCAACTCGCAGGGCGGCAGCGGCGGCGACGGCGCGTCGGTCGTCTCCGTGGCCGGCAACAGCCCGCGCTACAACGGCCTGCAGATCGACGGGGCCGCGAATAACGACCTGTTCGGCCTGGCCAGCTCCGCCGGCGCGCCGGGTGGCACCGCCGAGACGCAGCCGATCAGCCTGGACGCCATCCAGGAGATTCAGCTCGTGGTCTCGCCGTATGACGTGCGGCAGGGCGGCTTCACCGGCGGCGGCATCAACGCGATTACCAAGAGCGGCACCAACAGTATCCGCGGCACCGGCTTCTACTTCACCCGCAACGAAGACTGGGTCGGCAAGGGGTTCACGGGCCGGAAGATTTCGACCCTCAAGGACAAGCAGGGCGGCTTCAGCCTCGGCGGCCCGATCCGGAAGAACCGCGCGTTCTTCTTCGGCACCGCGGACTACGGCCGGAAAGAGCGGCCCGTTGGTTTCTCCGTCGACCAGGGCGGCCAGACGACCGGCAACGCGGCGCTCGTCGATCGCTTCGTGGCCGACCTCAAGTCGCTCTACGGCTACACCGTGCCCGGCGATCCGAAGGGTGAGTTCGCCAAGCGCACCGACAACGACAAGTATTTCTTGCGCGGTGACTTCAACGTCGCCAAGGGCCACCAGCTCACCGTCCGTCACAACTACATCGACGGTTTCAACGACATCAGCTCCACCAGTCTCACGACCTACCGCTTCCCGGATGCGTATTACCGCTACTTCAGCAAGACCAACTCCACCGTCGGCCAGCTGAATTCGCAGTTCGGTAGGGGCGTCAACGAATTCCGTCTCACCTACACCAAGGTGCGCGATCGTCGCGGCTATGCTGTCGATGCCACGCCGTTCCCGGCGGTGACCGTCACGCTCAACCCCAGCCCGCGCTTCGACGTCGTCGCCGGCACCGAGTCGTTCTCGGGACGCAACGCCATCGACCAGGACATCATCGAGCTGAACGACGCCTACACCCTGCAGAAGGGCAAACACACGCTGACGCTGGGCACCCACAACGAGTTCCTCGACCTCGCGAATCTGTTCATTCGCGACGCCTACGGCAACTATTTTTTCTCGAGCCTGGAGAATTTCGAAGCCGGCTTCGCGCAACGCTACGATCGCAGCTTCTCGGCGACGAGCGACCCGGCACAGCGCGCCGCGTTCACGGTCAGGCAGTGGGGCGTCTACGCCGGTGATCAGTGGCGCGTGCGTCCGAACGTGACGCTGACCTACGGCGTGCGCGTTGACGCGCCGACCTATCCGACCAAGCCCAATGCCAACCCGATCGCGATCGCGAACTTCGGCTACGCAACCGACGTCGTCCCGAACCAGGTGCAGTTCGCGCCGCGCGTCGGTTTCAACTGGGACCTGACCGGCAACGGCACGCAGCAGATTCGCGGCGGCGTCGGGCTCTTCACCGGCCGCCCGGCCTACGTCTGGATCTCGAATCAGTTCGGCAACACCGGGATCGACTTCATGCGCATCGGCACGGCCAACAACACCGCCAACCGGATTCCGTTCGTGCCGAATGCGCTGCAGCAGCCGACCACGATCACCGGCGCCACTTCCTCGTCGTTCTCCAACGAGATCGACATGATTGAACCCGACTTCAAGTACCCGTCGGTCCTCCGCGGCAACATCGGCTACGACCGGCAGATCTGGGGCGGGTTCACCGCAAACGTCGATTTCGTCTTCTCGAAGACGGTGAAGGACATCGCCTACGAGAACCTGAACCTCGTTCCGGCGGCGGGCGTGAGCGGCGTCGGCGGCCGGCCTTTCTTCACGCGGCGTGTCTCATCTCTGAGCGATGTCATCCTGCTGAAGAACACGAGCAAGGGCTCGACGTGGAATGGCGCCATCGAGCTGCGCCGTCCCTTTACCAACGGCCTCTTCGTCAACAGCTCGTATTCCTACGGCCAGGCGAAAAGCGTCATGGACGGCACCTCCGACCAGGCGGCCTCGAACTGGGGCAACGTCTATACGACTGGCAACCCGAACGACGTGCCGCTCGGACGTTCGAATTTCGACCCGGGCCACCGCGTCACGCTGACCGCCAGTTACGATGTGCCGTTCCTCAAGGTGGTGACGCCGAAACTGTCGGTGTTCTACTCAGGACAGTCGGGCCGCCCGTACACGTTGACGTATGGCAACGACGCGAATGGCGACAACCGGTTCACGAACGACCTGGTCTACATCCCGAACGCGACGGACGCCATCACCTATACCGGCGGCACCTACAACGATCTGCTTGGCTATCTGAACGGTGATTCCTGCCTGGCGACGTTCATCGGCCGGATCATTCCGCGCAACGCGTGCCGCGCGCCGTGGCAGAACACCCTCGACGGCCGCTTTGCGATCCAGCTGCCGTACAAGCGATACAAGACCGAGGTCACGCTCGATGCGCTCAACCTGATCAACCTGATCGACTCGAAGCGCGGGCTCTTCCAGTACGAGCCCTTCGGCCAGGACACGCGCATCGGCACCGTGCCGACGAGCGTCACGGCGGCGGCGCCGCTGGTCGGTTACAACATCGCGTCGCTGACGAGCGCAACCTTCCGGCGGTTCCTGCGCGACGACTTGCGCTCGCGCTGGCAGATTCAGCTCGGCGCCCGCGTCCGCTTCTGACCGCGGCCCCGGTCAATCGACACCCCGGCCAATCGACAGCCCGGGCTGCTTCGGCAGTCCGGGCTGTGTGTCTGTACGGGTTTCGCATCTCCGGCCGGCTGACGGGACCGGTGTCCGCTACAGTGCGGCTTTCACGCGGGCGACGGCCTCGGCGAGATAGTGCTCGTCGATCTCGACGCCGATGAAATCGATGCCGAGCTCCAGCGCGGCGAGGGCCGAACTGCCGAGGCCGAGAAACGGGTCCATCAGGACCCGGGTGCGAGAGACGCCGTGCAGGCGGACGCAGTACTCCGGTACCCGCGGCGGGAACGTCGCGGGGTGCGGGCGGTCCTTGTCACGGCTCTGGATCGTCTGATAGGGGATGAACCAGGTGTTGCCACGGCAGCGGCGATCGTTGGCCCCGCCGGCCCAGCGCGCGACGTTGGAGGCATCCTGGTACTTGACGCCGATGGCTCGCCGGTCGAGCGGCGTGCGCCCGGCGGGCGTGAAGTGAAAGATGAACTCGTGGCAGTCGTTGATGAAGCGGTCGCTGTTGATGGGCTTGTAGTGGCCGACGTTGAGATCGCCGGTCAGACCCGCGCTCGCCCCTGCGGCGTCCCTATCGATCGCGATCGACTTGATCCAGTGGATGGTGTTCTGCAGATGGAGGTGCGCGCGGGCGGCCTGCGCGACGTCCAGTGCGGTCCATGGGTCGGTCGGCGTGGCGCCGACATTCAGGAAGAGCGAGCCGGCGGGATCGAGCGCCTTGCCGGCGGCGGCGATCCAGGCGCCTGTCCAGTCAATATAGCGATCGCGCGGGAGGGTGTCGTTGTAGCTGCGGTAGCGAACGCCGAGGTTGTACGGCGGGGAGGTGACGATTACGGAAATCGTACCCGGCGTCAAAGAACGGAGCACTTCCAGGCAATCGCCAAGATAGAAGCGGAACGTGCCGCGCCGGGTGTTTATCTGTGTATGAGGCTCGGGAAGCGGCGCCGGCTTCCCCGCAGAGGGCATCGCGGAATGGTAGCAGTTCGCTAGCTCGCCTGCGCGACGTCCATCGCCAGGCTCGCTCCGAAGCGCGCCGGCGCGAGCGTGTGATTGCGCCGGTGCGCATGGTGCGAACAGCCGGTGCCTTTCTCTTCGACGTAGACGACCTCGCGGTGCGTTGCGATTTCCCGGTACTTGCCGGTGACGCAGCCACACCCGAGTGTGGTGAAGCTGAGAAGGCGAACAAGACTCATCATGGCGACCCCTCCGAACCGCCATGGTCCTCAGCAACTTCTGTACCGCTGAGCCTCAGTCACGCCGCGCGGATTGCGGCCCGATTTCAACTCGGTGCAGGCAGCGATGTCAATCGCGGGTAATGTGTTGAATTGCTGACACGGCCAATTGGATCGCCTGTCCTAAGTCCTACGATGGCTTGATCGCCTCGAACCGTTCGAGGTCCACCGTACGATGCGCGGTGGCACGGCTGCGCGCGGTGCCGATGTGGATGGCAAGCACGAGATGCAGAAGACCGCAGACGACGAGTTCGGGCGTGGTGCCGCCGAGTGCGACGGGGAGATAGTTGAGGGCCGTGGCCATCAGGAACAGCGTGCTGAACAAGGCGTCCGGACCACGGCCCGGAAAGCGCTGTCCGAATGTCATCGCGACGTGTTCCCAACCGCCCTCGGGCTCGTGGAACACCTGCAGGTAGCGGCCGATTCGCTCGACGTTGATGTGAAGCGCGTAGATCGACTCGAACCCGGCGGCCAGCACCAGCAGCGGCAGCAGCGCCGCGACAGGAAGCTGGATCGCTGCGGTGGTCGCCACAGCGGCGGCGGCCCATAGACCGAAACTCACCGGCAGCAGGATCATCCGGACGGTGCCGCGCTCCCGGATGGTGGCGCGCAGCGCCGCAAACTCTTCGTCGTGATGCGTCATGGTGGGTGTCGCTGATTGCTCCTACAGCCGAAAATAACATAACCACAGAAAGGACCCCGAGCTTTCAGAGAGGGCAGTGGGTCAGAGAGGGTCAGTGGGGTCTGACCCCGCTGTCCGGCGTAACCGCCGCGCTGGAACGCGTCTTGTAGGCCGAAGATCGGGAACCCGAGCGAAGCGGGGCGGTCGAGTGTCGATAACCGTTGCGTCCGCTGATGTTTATGGGCTATACTCATGGGGTTCCAAAGAAATTCGTCAACCGGTCGATCCCAGCCGACTGTTTGGCACTGCGCGGAGGATTCGTGCGACTGATCCGCCCGATGTTGCTAGTTCGACTGTTTTCGACGCTGCTGGGCGTCGCCTTGTGTCTCCCGGCCTCCGCCGTTCCCGTTGAGGCGGCGCAGCGCAAATCCCCCCGCCGGGTCAGCGTCACCAAGAAGAAGCC
>JANPCT010001035.1:0-4808 GCA_031431095.1 Acidobacteriota bacterium
GCCTTCCAGGCGCCCGCGACCGTGACGCTCGCCGCCACGGCCACTGACAGCGATGGTACCGTGGCAAAGGTCGACTTTTACGCCGGTGCTATCCTGCTCGGTACCGCAACGACGGCTCCGTATGGCCTCGTCTGGAGCGGCGCCGTCGCGGGCACATACAGCCTCACCGCGGTGGCCACCGATAATCTGGGCGCGAGCACCACCTCCGCGGCCGTGTCGATCACAATCGCGCCACCGCCACCGCCGCCTCCGGCCGGACTTCCGGCGGGGTGGGCGAAGGGCGACATCGGCGCGGTGCCGTTCGCCGGCAACGCGACGGAGTCGAACGGGACATTCACGGTCACGGGTTCCGGGGCGGACGTATGGGGCACGGCCGACGCCTTCCACTTCGCTTACACCTCGATGACCGGGGATGGCACCATCGTGGCGCGCGTGGCGTCTATACCGCCCAATGTGAACAGCTGGGTGAAGGCTGGCGTCATGATCCGCGAGTCGCTGATGGCGGGTTCCGCGCATGGCTTCATGCTGGTCTCCGCAGCGAAAGGGCTGGCCTTCCAACGCCGGCCCGTCCCTGGCGGCAGCAGCGTCAGCACCGCCGGCAGCTTGAGCCAGGCCCCCAGGTGGGTCAAGCTGCAGCGCGCCGGCAACCTGTTCACTGCCTCGGAGTCTGCCGATGGCGTGATCTGGACGGTCGTGTCCACGCAAACGATTCCCATGGCGCCGACGGTCTTTCTCGGCCTCGCGGTAACGAGCCACACGACTGCCGCTTCGGCGACGTGTACGTTCGACAACGTCACCATCCTGCAGTAGCAGCGTTTGCGGCAGTAGTCGCATCGCGGGGGATGGGATCCCCCGCGATGTCATTCCGGCAGTGGTAACTGTGACCGGGGTGCGCTATAGTCGCCGCACTCCACCATGCAGCCGCACGATCTGGAACGCATCGCGAAGGTTGCCCTGCGCGAACTCGGCGCCGGCGAGCCTCCCCTGACAATCACGGCCGAGCCACAGCCGGATCGCTGGCGTGTACGCGTCGGCGGCAACGATCCCGCGACGCTGACCATCCGCGCCGGCGAAGGGA
The DNA here is from genome assembly GCA_031431095.1 of Acidobacteriota bacterium. Lineage (GTDB taxonomy): Bacteria > Acidobacteriota > Vicinamibacteria > Vicinamibacterales > 2-12-FULL-66-21 > JAICSD01. The sequence goes on from JANPCT010001035.1 coordinate 1,079, forward strand.
CCACCGCGAACCACATTCGCGAACAGATCTTCAACCAGTTCGGGGGCAGGTAAGAGCGTCAGTGGTCCACAAACAACTGACCACAAACGGTCTCAGGCTCTCGCGCGTTTCTTGACCGGCGGCGCCGCAGCCGCCTTCGCGGGCTGGGCCTCTTCCACCTTCACCGTTTTCTTTTTTCCCGTGCTGACGCGATCGAGGCTCTGGCGCAGCGCGTCCATCAGGTTGACCACCTTGGGGGGCGCCTGCTCCTCACTCGCGACCACTTCTTCGCCCGCGATCTTCGCGTCGATGATGCGCTGCAGTTCTTCCTGGTAGGCGTCCTTGTAGTCGGCGAGATCCAGCTCCCCCTCGAAGTTCGAGATCACCTGGCGCGCGAGCTTGATTTCCTCCGGCTTCACTTTCGTCGGCACGTTCTCGAGCTCGTCGATCGCGGCCATGCTGCGGATCTCCGCCGATCGCCGCATGGTGTACATCATCAGGCCCTTGTCCTTGGGTTGCACCGCAACGAGGTACTCGCGCCCGTAGAGGGCGAGCTTGCCGATGCCGGCCTTCCCTTTCATGCCCTCGCGGATCACCGCGAACGACTCCACCGCCATCTGGCCGTCAGGCGCGAGGTAGTACGGCCGCTCGAAGTAGATCGGATCGATCGCGGCGGCGTCGGTGAACTGCACCAGGTCGATCACGCGCGTCGACTCGGGCCGCACCTTGGCCATGTCGTCGTCGTCCATGACGACGTAGCGTCCCTTTTCGAACTCGAAGCCCTTGGCGACCTCCGAGATCGGAATCTCGCGCTCGCACTTCGGGCACCAGCGCTTCTGCTGGATGCGCGTCTGGCATTCGGCATGGAGCTGGTTGAAGCTGATCGTCGCGGCGGAGTCCGTCGCGGGGAACACCCGGATGGGGATGTTCACCAGGCTGATTTTGAGGAATCCCTTCCAGGTAGGTCTAGCGGCCATAGGGGGATTATCGACTGATCAGGCGCTCAACAAAAGGGGCTTGGGGCCAGGGGCCGAGGCCTGGGGGCTGGGCAGGGGCTGGATGCCCTGAGCCCCATGCCTCAGCCCCTTACCCCTGCCCCCTGGCTGCGCAGCCCCGGAAAGGCTGTACCGCGAACGCGTGTTGTCGCTACGGCAGCCGTCGCACGAGCACTTCAATCAAATAGTGGATCGCCGGAGCCGCGAAAACCGCAGAAGTGCCCATGAGACAGAGCGTGACGCAGGCGACGACGCCGCCGAGCGGACGGGAGGGGTTGGGCAGACTGGCGCGGGGTTCGATGAGCTGACGGACGCGCGACTCGATGCTGCCGCCCAGATAAAACGCGCTGGCGACCTGCAAGGTGCTCGCGCGCGGCGCGAGGCGGGCAACCCGAATCAAGGCCTGGGCGAGATCGAGAGCGTGCGCCGGATCACCCGCCGCGGCCCTGGCATCGGCCGCTTCCTCCGACGCGCTGGCCCACGCGCGATCGAGGCGCCCGTTCGGCCGCAGCGCATCAGGGCAGGCGCGCATCAGCAGGCGCTTGAGGTTGTCGCGATGCGCCACGTGGGCGCACTCGTGCAGCACCATCGCGCGCACCTCGCCGGCGCTGCATTCGTCGAGCACGCGCTCGGCGATGAAGAGTGCCGGACGGGAGAATCCGACCACCGCCACGGTCGGGAACGACTCGTCGATGGCGAACACCGGCATCGGCGCCGCCATGTCGAGACGCCGGCCGCGCGAACGCCAGGTCCGCATCACGGCTCCAGTGGCGCGCCAGCTCGCCCGCATGCGCCATGCGGCGCGCAGAAGAAGCGCCGCGCCCGCCCCCGCCATCACCAGCATGGTGCCGGCGATCCGTTCGTCGGCATTGGCGGGCTCGAACCACAGGAACACCGGCAGCGCCACGCCGAGCGCGCACCCGAGCGCCACCGCCGTCGGAATCATGCGCAACTGAAACAGGAATGTCGCGCGCGCCCGTGGACTGTAGCGGTCAACCCTGCGCGCGAGCGCCGGTCCCGCCAGCGCAATCGCCATCGACGCGAGCGTCGACGCGGTCGCGAACGATGCGAGCGTCACGGCGGCTGCCATCCACCAGCGGGCGGTCATCGCCCTCCCTCCTGCTTCCGGCGCTTCTCACGCACGAGCCGCTCGAGCTCGTCGAAGAGACTATCGTCCTGGCGGCTCACTTCCTCGACAAAGAACGACAGGATTGGCTGCGCACCGTCCCCGCGCAGCAGCGGCTGCAGCGCGCGGGTGACGAGCCCCGATTCCAGATCCTGGCGGGAGCTGGAGGGACGGTAGACGAACGCCCGCCCGACCTTCCGCCGGCTCAGCACACCCTTCCGGTGCAACCGATCCATCGTCGTCATCAACGTCGTGTAGGCGGCGGCCGGGAACCGGGCCTGGAGATCGCGAACCGAGACCTCTGCGTGGCCCTCCCACATGGCTTCGAGCACACGCAGTTCGAGCGCACCGAAGAGTGCAGCGAGCCCGGAGGGTTTGCCGCCCAGATGCATGGCATCCGAGGATACCCCAAGTCCGGGGGACGGCCCCCTCCGGCGATAGATCCCGGCCGGATCCCGACGGTAGAATCACGGGATGGACTTGCGGCCGATGCTCGCAACGCTGGCTGACGCCCCGCTCCGGCAGAAAGGACTGGTTTACGAGCCCAAGTACGACGGGATCCGCGCGCTGGTCGAGATCACGCCCGGCGCCAGGACTCCGAAGATCCATATCTGGTCGCGGAACGGCAACGAGAAGACGGCGCAGTTTCCGGAAATCGTGCGGGCGATGGAAGCGTCGGGGAAACGTCTTAAAGCCGCGCTCGTCCTCGACGGGGAGATCGTCGCGATCGACGATCAGGGCAGGCCGGGAGGCTTTCAGCGCCTGCAGGGTCGCATGCACTTGAGCGGATCGCGCAACATCGGCATCGCCGAACAGGCGCAGCCGGCGATCTTCATCGCCTTCGACATCCTGCGGCACGGCAAGGATGATCTGACGCGGCTTCCTCTCACCGAGCGGCGACGGCGGCTGGAGACCGTCTTTCGGCAGGTATTCGGTCCCTCCTCGGGGGCGCCGGTTCTGAGGGTCAGCGAGCAGATCGCCGACGACGCGACAACGCTGCATGCGCGCGCCGTGAAAGAAAATTGGGAAGGGCTGATCGTGAAGGACGCTTCATCGATCTACCAACCCGGCCGCCGCTCGCCGGCGTGGCGCAAGATCAAGCGCCTGAGCGAGCAGGAGTTCGTCGTCGGGGGCTGGACCGAGCCGCGGCAGACGCGGCAGCATTTCGGCGCGCTGCTCCTCGGCGTTCACGATGCGGGAACGGGCGCACTCACCTACGTCGGCCACACCGGCACCGGCTTCAATCAGAAAGAGCTGGAACGCGTATCGCGGCTGCTGCAATCGCGCGAGACCAGGACCTCGCCGTTCTCGCAAGCGATCAAGACCAATGAACCCGCGCATTGGATTCGGCCCAACCTTGTCGCGCAGATCCGGTTCACGGAGTGGACGGCGGACAACAAGCTCCGACACCCGGTCTATCTCGGGCTTCGCGACGACAAGAGAGCCGGCGACGTGGTGCGCGAGGTAATGGGCGCTGCCGCCGCCGACAGCAAGAAAGCGAAGAGTGGGAAACGCGGTGGCCCACAGCCGGCGATTGCAGCGAAGGCTGCCAGACAAGCCAGGCCATCTCGGGGCGCCACGTCGGCGCCGCGGAGAACAAGTGTCGGGACCCCGGCCGGACCTCCGGATA
>JANPCT010001036.1:0-7477 GCA_031431095.1 Acidobacteriota bacterium
CGTTGCGCTGCACGCGCCCGCGGCTACCGGCCGGTGTGGGATGACGTGTCCGGCTTTGAGCAGTCGGCCCTCTACGACACGATGAACGCCGGCAAGCTGAGCCTGGACGACCTGCTCCCCGTCAAGAACGAGTTCCACAGCATCGTCGACGGCAGCGTCTACCAGCTGAGCGTGGGCGACGACTCCGATGCCGAGGTCTACAAGAACATCGGCAAATCGATGACGCTGCGCGCGTTGTGCGAGGCGATGATTACCGTCAGCAGCAACTTCGCCACGAACCTGCTGATCGAGCGGGTTGGCGTGGAGAACATCCGCGCCACGGTGTCGCGGCTCGGCGCGAGCGGGATGAACGTCCTGCGTGGGGTCGAGGATCAGAAGGCGTTCGACAAGGGGTTGAACAACTCGACGACGGCCACCGCGCTCGCGACCTTGATGTTGAAGATCGGCACCGGGCAGGCAGTCAGTCGCGGTGCCGATGCCGAGATGGTCGCCGTCCTCGGGCGGCAGAAGTTCAACGACGCCATCCCCGCGGGGGTGCCGGCAGGGACGCGCGTGGCGCACAAGACCGGCACGATCACGAAGATCCATCACGACGCGGCAATCGTTTACGGCCCGCGCCCGTACGTGCTCGTGATCCTCGTGCGCGGCATCCAGGACCAGAAAGCCAGCGCTGCGCTGATGGCTTCGATCTCTCGCGAAATCTGGAGCGCGATGCAGCGATGAAGCGAGGTCAGTGCGGAAACGCGAACGCCGTGTGGCAGCGGGCGCACCGGAACTGCTGGCGGCCATCGCTCTCCTCGAGCGGCACCGTGTCGTGCACGCCGCAGGAGGGGCACTGCCGCGTCTGGCCTGGATCGATCAAATGGCCGTTCGGACATCGGTAAGCCGCGCTGCCGACCTCCCCGACCTTCCAGGCATTCTGCGTCCAGAGCATGTCGGCTCCGCATTGCGGGCACGGCTGTGAGCGGATGATCGTGTTTTCCATTTTAGCGCCGTCCGAGATTAACACTCCGGCTCGGCCCGGGATAAGATTTCCCGCATGAACCGGCGCCGCTTCGTGCAGTCACTCGGAGTCGTATCTGTGGCGTCCCAGCTGCCCAGCTCGCCAGCGGGCGCGTCGTCGCCGGCACTACTGCGGCCGAGACGGCTGGCGCCGGGCGATACCGTGGCCCTCGTCAGCCCGGCGAACGCCACGTTCAACACAGTCGATCTGCAGATCGCGAGAGAGTCGCTCGAGGCGCTCGGCTTCAAGGTGCGGCAGAGCGCGCACATGATGGAGCGGCACGGCTACCTTGCTGGCGCAGACAAGGCACGCGCCGAAGATATCAACAAGGCATTCGCCGATACGTCGGTGGCCGCCGTCCACGCGATCCGCGGCGGCTGGGGCAGCGCGCGGCTGCTCCCCTACCTCGATTACGACGCCATCCGCCGCAATCCCAAGGTGTTGATCGGCTACAGCGACATCACCGCCCTGCTGCTCGCCATACATGCAAAGACCGGCCTGATCACCTTTCATGGCCCGATCGGACTCGGCCGTTGGGATCCCTATTCACTCGAGTACTACAGGCGTGTCCTCTTCAACGGCGAGAAGGTCACCTACGCCAATAAGCAGGGCCTCTCCACCGACCGTAACGCGCTCACGCAGGTGGAGTTCCGCACCCAGACCATCACACCGGGAAAGGCACGCGGCCGGCTGCTCGGCGGCAATCTGACCGTGCTCACCACCATCCTCGGTTCTCCGTACCTGCCTGACTGGGACGATGCGATCCTGTTCTGCGAAGACGTTCGCGAGGATCTGTACCGCGTCGATCGAATGCTGACCCAGTTGAAGCTGGCGGGGGTCCTCGGCCGGATCAAGGGATTCGTTTTCGGCGGCTGCTCGGAGTGCGGACCGGGGGACGGCAACTACGGCGCGCTGACCCTCGAAGAGATCTTCGCCGATCACATCAAGCCGCTCGGCGTCCCGGCGTGGCAAGGGGCGATGATTGGCCACGCGCAGCCGCAATGGACGCTCCCGGAGGGGGCTCTGGCCGAGATCGACGCAACAGCCGCGACGATAACGCTGCTCGAGGCGCCGGTCGCCTGAGTCAGCGGGACGTCGCGCAGTTCACCGGCGACAGGCGGCGCATCACCTCGCCTTCCTGGATGGCGTCAACGGCGGACATGTCGGACGGAACCACGCTCGCGAACACCGTGTAGTCCTGATCGAGCCTGGCGTTGTCGATCAGGTTGACATAGAACTGGCCATCGGCGGTGTTCCGGCCGCGCGTCGAGAGCCCCACTGTTCCCCGGCTGTTCCTTGCGCCAATCTCGTCGCGCATGTACTCCTTGTGGCCCGAGTACTCGTTCCCCCCAGGACCGCCTCCCTGGATGACGAAATTCGGGGCGACCCGATGGATCGTAAGGCCGTCGTAGTAGTGGTCCACCAGCGCGAGCCTCAAGAAGCGATCGACGGTGACGGGGGCGTCCGTGGGATTCATCCGCAGCGTGAATGACTTTCCGGACGAGAGGTTCACCGCGACACACTGGCCCAACTCGTCGGCATGCGCCGGCCAGCCGCGCGGGACCGCGGCCGGATCCGCTGTCACAGATCGTCCTGACAATCGCGAGATCACCGACGCCGCCCTGGCGGCGACGAACGGATCGAAGTCCTTGAGGAGCGGCTGCAGTTGTAGCGCCACGCCTGGACCGGCGTGAACGTCGATCGCGTCGAGCAGGGGCAGACGCGCGTCGCGCGAGGTTTCCTTGCCCTCCTTCGTCAGCCGCTGCAGCGCGGCCACGAGTGCGCGGGCGGTGCGGTCGGTTCGGGGGGCCTCCTTGAGAAGGGTAGCGGCGGTCCGCACCAGTTGAATGTCATTGCGCTCCAGCGCAGCGACGACTGCATCATTCGCGTCGTCTTTCTTCATCCGCCACAAAGGCGTCAGCGCCGCTTCGCGAACGTTGTCATTGGCGTCAGAGGCGAGCTTTTCGAGCCGCGCGACGTCGCCGGCGGCGCCCGCCGCCCGCGCGGCATACATCCTGACCCACGGTGACGAGTGGGTCACGAACGCCTCCATGACAATGGCGGCGCGCTCGGGGGCGCGCCTGGCCAACGCAACGAGCGCATGCGCCGCTCTGTGCCACGCCGATCCCGGAGGCGGCGCCGCTTCCACGGCAATCCGCGTCGTCACGTCATCGTCCTGCTTGCAGGCATCGCCGAGCGCGTCGATGGCGGCGAGCGCGACGTGCACGTCGGAATCGGCGATGCTGTTGAGGAGCGGATCGCAACCGCGCACCAGTGCGGAGCGGCGCGCGTACGCTCGCACAGCTTCATAGCGTACCTGGCCGTCGCGATCGGTCAGTTTTTCCTGGATGGCGTCGAGGCGGCGCTCGTCGTCGAGCCCCCCGCCGGCGCCGCCAAGAGCCGAAGTGGCAAGGCGGCGGACGTGCGCGGATGCATCGCGGAGTGCGACAAGCTCCGTGTGCGAGTCCAGCGCGCGAGCCCCGATCAGCGCGCCCAGAGCGGCCTCACGCGCGGCATCGTCGTCATTGGCACTGGTGCGGGCGACGATCCTCGACAGCCGCGCGACGGTGGCCGGGTTGAATGCGGTGACCTTTGCATTCAGGCGCGCCAGCGAGTCGAGGCTGCGCGCGGAGCCCAGGTAGAAGGTCGCTCGTGTCTTGGCGCTGGCCGCCCACGTGAGGACACGCAGCAGCGCCTCCTCGGCCGCGTGCACTTGCGCCGGCGTGCCCCAGTGAATGCTGCCGATGGCCGCCGGCATGGGCTGCCGTTGCGCCTCGACGAAGGTGACAGTCTGGAGCCAGGAGAGCACCGAGGCGACGAGCCCGGGATCGCGAGCTGGATCGAAGCCGTTCAGCGATTGTGCAATCGCCGCGGCGACGGCCGCGGGGCCGGGAACCGTCTGCCTCCCCAGGACCAGCAGGGCAGGGACGTTGGCGGGGTCTTCGAGCCGGCCGATGGCGCGGACGGCGTATCGCGCCACCGCGGGGTCACCGGACTTCGCGAGCGGCCACAGGACGCCCGCTCCCGCCCACGACTTCTCCGCCTCCACCACAACCGACGGCACGTCTCCCTGGAAAGCCGGGGAAGGCTGCGGCGGCGGAGCCGAATCTGACCGCTGCGCCGGCTGGGCGAGCTGGATGACGATGAGAAAGACGATCAGCCGCATGAACGCCAGCCGGAGAACCGGCTACCTCCGTCCCGAATACTCCAGCATCTGGGCTGTCAGGTCCAGCGGATATGAGATGCGGACATCGGTGATCGCGCCGCCGGCGTCGTGCACGGCCTCGAGGCGCGGCTGAACGAAGCCGGTGTAGGACGGCATGCGAAGGCGATCCACTCGCGCGACGACCTCGTCGCGGAGCGCCGGATCGAAATGCACGCCATACGTCTCGAACAGCGTCTTCGCCGCCTCGTAGTCCCCTTCCGCCTTGATCCGCTGGACGTCGGCGAGGAGGCGGCCGACACCTGCCCGGAACGCCTCGACGTCAGTGACGACGTAGTAGGTCTTGCCGTCGCGGCGGCGCAGTTCAATCGCGCGGGAGTGAGCCATCAGCCATCCGACGATCATCTGCCGGTTGCGCATGTGGTCTTCCTCGATCTGCGAACCTTCACGCACGCGTCTCAGTTGCACCAGCGCATTGCGGGCGTAGCCCTCATACTCGGCCCGGACGACGTCGGCGTGATGCGCTGCGTCGACCAGTCCGAGATCGACGAGCTTGCGATCGGGGATGAAGTAGAGGGCGACGAGATCGGCGCGCGATTCTTCGAGCGCCGAGTACTGTTCCTTCAACACGCCCTGCGGGTTGCCCTGCAGGTGCTCGGCGATGCGTCCGGATCCGTGACCGATCACCTCGTGCATGTCGGTCGTGAGCTCACCCGCGACGCTGCTCCATTTCTCGGCGCGCTCGGCCTCCTCGGCGCTCCAGGCGAACTCGCGGCGGAACTCGGGCAACGTGGATTTGTCGTACGCCTGGTTGGCGTTCGACAGCGATACGGACTTGCTGCCGTGAAGCTCGCGGATGGTCTGGTCGTTCGGCAGGTTGATCCCTACTGGCGTGACCGGACCCGAGTCACCGGCCTCGACGACCACGTCGATGGCATTGGCGGAGACGCCGCGGACTCCCTGTTTCTTGTACTGGTCGGCCCAGGGCATGCGATCCTCGAACCACTGCGCGGCGGCGGCAAGCTTGCGGATGCCGGCGGTCTTTTCCGGGTTGACGTAGTAGACGAGGGCCTCCCACGCTCCTTTCATGCCGCGCGCGTCCATGTAGACTTCGACGAATCCGTTGATCGTGTCGACCGGGGAATCGCGATCCTGCACCCAGGCGATGTCGTAGGCGACGCGCTCGGCGGCCTCGCCGGTCTCGTAGAACCGGATCAGCGCGCGCAGGCTGACTGCCATCGGCGGGGTGGCGTAGGGGATCGCGGCGCCGAGGTGGCCGATGATGTCGCGGATGTATCCGTCGTAGCGGCCGCCGACGCGGTAGACCTCCTCGACCAGCCTGCCGTCCTGCTTCGTCAATCGCGAGTTGAGCGGATAGCGTTCCTCGAATCCGTCGAGGTCGGCCATCGACACGCCCGCATAGAGGTTGTTCGCGCTCTCCTGGAGAATGTCCTTGCCTTCACCAGGCGTCTTGCTGGTGACGATCGGATCGACATCGGGGTCGAAGAAGCACGGCTCCAGCGCAGCCAGATCGGCGGGAATCACCGCGCCGTTCCGGATCGCGATATCGACCGCGGCGGCGAACGCCTGGCGGGAGCACTTGAGGACGAACTTCCGCGCCGTGAGGTTGTTGTAGGGTCCGGAGTTGATCCAGAACAGTTTGGTGTAGCGCTCGATCTCGGCGAGCGTGTCCGCGGGGATGCCGTCGGCGTGCGTGACAATCTCCTCGAGCACGTCACGCATCGGGAGATTGTGCACGTAGCGCTGGTCGTAATAGATGTCGCGTCCGGCCAGGGCCGCGCGGTAGAGGTGATAAATCAGAATCTTCTCGCGCAGCGCCAGCGCGGTGAAACCATCGGCGTAGAGTTGCACGACCGCCGCCTCGCCGACACGCTCGAGGAGGTACTGCCGTGTCCCGGTGCCGGACGTGGCCGGTGCGCTCAACGGGCGGTCCGAACCGCCTGAAGGCTGGAGTCGTACATCGAGCCGTACTCGAGGTACTGCCGGACCGCGTCGCGCGGGTAGCTGATGGTCACCGCCGGAACCCCCGCCGCTCCCGGCGCCATCGTCAGCTTGACGTTCACGCCCGCCCAGTACGAAGGAAGGTTCAGGCGCTTGTAGCGGGCGACGACCTGATCGCGAAGCTTCGGATCGAAGCGGACGCCGTAGGTCTCGACCAGCGTCTTGATGGCCGCGTAGTCCCCTTCCGCCTTGATGCGCATCAGTTCGGCGAGAAGAGCGCCGACACCTTCGCGCATTCTGGCGTAGTCCTTGACGTGAGCGTAGGTCTTGCCGCCGCGCTCGACGTATTCGATGGCGCCCGTCTTGTCCTTGATGTAGTGCGCGATGAGCTGCCGGTCGCGCTGGTGGTCTTCTTCGATCGTCTCGCCGCGGGGGATACGCCGCAACTGCGTCAGCGGCGCGCGCGCGGCGCCGTCGTACATCGCCTTGGCAATCGCGTCCTGGTCCTTGACCAGTCCCAGCTCCTTCAGTTTCGGATCCCAGATGTTCCACAACCCCATCAGGTCCGCGCGCGCTTCTTCGAGCGTGGAGTAGTACTCCTTGAGAAATTTCGCGGGGCTTCCCTGCACCCGTTCGCCCAGCTTGCCCGAGCCGTGGCCGATGACTTCGTGCATGGCCGTGAGCATGTCTTCCGCTTCCTCGCCGTGCGCCTTGGCTCGCTGCGCTTCTTCCGCAGAGGCGGCGAACTCGTCGATGGAGCCACCCGACGCCCCCCCGAGCGCGTGACTGCTGCCGAGCAGCAGGAAGTTCTTGGTGCCGTACTTCTGGTGAATCTCCTGCTCATTGGGCAGGTTGTCGCCGATCGTGGTGACGTGGAAGTCTCCCGTCTCGATCAGCACTTCCACCGCCTTGACGACGGGGGGCGTGAAGTCGCGCTTCTTGTACTTCGCATCCCAGGGCGCCTTGGCTTCGAAGTAGGCGGCGTTCTTGGCCAGGTTCACCATGACGTTCGTCACCGGTTTGTCGGTGATGGTGACGAACGACTGCGACGTGCCCTTGGCTCCGCGGGGGTCTCGGTACACCTCGATGAAGCCATTGGCGAAGTCCACGGCCGCGTCGTTTCTCACCCAGTCGCCGCCGAACTGCAGCCAGTCCGCCGGGTCGCCGGTCTGGTAGAAGCGAATCAGGCCGGCGAGAACGTTGGCCTGCGCGGGATCGGCGACCGCCTTTGCTTTCTGCAGGAACTCGATCGCCTTCTTGAGGTGCGTGGCATAGAGGCCCGCGGGCACGGCGCCGTCGGGAGTCCCGGCCCGGTAGACCTCTTCGCGGACGCCTCGCGCGTCCTTCAT